>JAFEFK010000851.1 GCA_018240625.1 Pseudomonadota bacterium | reverse complement strand
GCGCGCACCGTCAGCGAATGTCAAATCCAAAACTCCACTAGAAACCTATATTTGCCAGTGGTCCTTGAATTCTAACATTCGCAAAGGCGCTCAGTGAAACGGGATGCGAATGTTAGAATTGGACCACTAGGCTTTGCCCAAAGTGACAGCCGAAATTATGACGAAGGCCTGCGCCAACGGCCAGTCGTCCGTGATGCTGAGGTCGATCCGCGCCTCAAAGCCCTCAGGGATCATCGCCTCCAGACGTTTCAGCGCGCCGCCCGTCAGCGTCATTGAGGGCCGTCCGCCCGGCAGGTTGACGACACCCATGTCCCGCCACCACACGCCCCGCCGGATTCCGGTCCCGAGCGCCTTGGAGCAGGCCTCTTTCGCCGCGAACCGCTTGGCGTAAGTCGCGACCACCATCTTCTCGCTCTTGGCGCGGCGCTGCGCCCTCGCCCGCTCGGCATCGGTGAAGATGCGATCGAGAAACCGGTCGCCATGCCGCTCGATCACCTTCGCCACGCGGCGGATATCGATCAGATCGGAGCCGATGCCGATGATCATGCGGTGCGCGCCCTCAGGGCGGCGCGGCCGCGATCCATCGCAGCGCGCATGGTGCGGACGGTCTCGCCGATGCCGACGAACAAGGCTTCGCCGATCATGAAGTAGCCGATGTTGAGTTCGGCGATCTCGGGCAGCGCCGCGATGGTCTCCGCGGTTGCATAGTCGAGACCGTGCCCGGCGTGCACCTCCAGCCCCGCGGACTTCGCCACGGCAGCGCCTGCGACGATGCGGCGCCATTCGGCGGCAGCTTTTTCCTGATGGCCGTCCATCACGGCGTCGCACCAGGCGCCGGTATGAATTTCGATCACCGGCGCACGCAGCTTCGCGGCCATCTCGATCTGGCGCTCATCGGCGGAAATAAATAGCGAAACCCGGATGCCGGCGTCGTTCAGCTTCGCGATAAACGGTGCCAGCGCATTGTGCTGACCAACCACGTCGAGACCGCCTTCGGTGGTCAACTCCTCGCGCCGCTCGGGGACGAGGCAGACCGCGTGCGGCTTCGTCGCCAGCGAAATCCGCAGCATGTCCGGCGTCGCCGCCATCTCGAAGTTGAGCGGCTTCGGGATTTCCGCCTTCAGCCGCGCCATGTCGTCGTCGCGGATATGGCGGCGATCCTCGCGCAGATGCGCGGTGATGCCGTCCGCGCCCGCCTCGATCGCCGCAAGCGCGGCGCGCACCGGATCCGGCCGAGCACCTCCGCGCGCATTGCGCAGGGTTGCGACGTGATCGACATTGACTCCGAGGCGGATGGAACGGGGATGGGACATGGCTAGCTCATGGATAACAATACGGGGCTAGATAACACAACACGTCATTGCGAGCGAAGCGAAGCAATCCAGTCTTTGAGGCGCAGGCTGGATTGCTTCGTCGCCGTCGTTTCTCGAAGACGAGAAACTAAGCTCCTCGCAATGACGAAGAATGCTTCAGCCATTGACCCGCTCGACCCGCGCCACGACGGCCTTGGCGCGCAATTGCGCGATGATGGCGCTGAGATGCTTGAGGTCGTAGACCTCGAGATCGATGGTCAGTTCGGTGAAATCCGGCGAACGCCTGGACATACTGATGTTGTCGATGTTGCCGTCATGCTCGGCAATAACAGTCGCAACCTGCGCGAGGCTGCCGGGCTCGTTGACGTTGTCCACCATGATGCGCGCCGGAAACCGCTGCGGCGTGGTGTCGTCGACGTCCCAGCGGACGTCGAGCCAGCGCTCGGGCTCTTCCTCGAAATCCTTCAAGGCCGGCGACTGGATCGGATAGATCGTGATGCCCTCGCCCGGCGTCACGATGCCAACGATGCGGTCGCCCGGCACCGCGCCGCCGTTGGGCGCGAATTTGACCGGCAAATCAGAATTGAGGCCGCCGATCGGAATCGCCGAAGGGCTGCGAGAAGGATCCGGTGGCGACTTCAGTTTGAGTTTGACTGCAAGGCTCTTCTTGGCGCCGAAGCGGCCCGTCCGCTCTTCCTTGTAGTCCGGGTACATCGCGCGAGCGACGTCCGAGGCCCGGATCTCGCCGCGTCCGACCGACGCCATGACGTCCTCGATCGAACTGCGCGCCAGCCGCGGAAGCGCGCCGGTCAGCTTGTCGTCGGCGTACTGGATTTTTGCGCGGAGGAACAAACGCTCCACAATTCGCCGGCCGAGGCTGGCATACTGGTCGCGCGCAGCGGTCCGGGTCGCGCGCCGGATCGCCGCCCGCGCCTTGCCGGTAATCGCAAGCGATTCCCACGCCGACGGCGGCGCTGACTGGGCGCGCGAAGTCAGAACCTCAACCTCGTCGCCGTTCTGCAATTCGGACGACAACGGCGCGAACTTGCCGTTGATCTTGCAGCCGACCGCGCTGTTGCCGACGTCGGTGTGTACCGCGTAGGCGAAGTCGATGACATTGGCCTGCCGCGGCAGCGCGATCAGCTTGCCCTTCGGCGTGAAGCAGAACACCTGATCGTGAAACAGCTCGAGCTTGGTATGCTCGAGGAATTCCTCGGGGTTGGCGCTTTCCGACAGCATCTCGATCGTATGACGTAGCCACGCGAAGGCATTGGATTCGCGGTTGAGCAACTCGGTCGGCGAACCCACACCGTCCTTGTAGAAGGCGTGCGCGGCGATGCCGAATTCTGCGATACGGTCCATCTCCTCGGTGCGGAGCTGCAATTCGACACGCTGGTTGCCCGGTCCGATCACGGTGGTGTGGATCGAACGATAGTCGTTCTGCTTCGGGGTCGAAATGTAATCCTTGAAGCGGCCGGGCACGACCGGCCACGTCGTATGAACCACGCCGAGCGCGCGATAGCAGGCTTCGACGTCGGACATGACAACACGGAATCCAAAGATGTCCGAGAGCTGTTCGAAACCGACCGATTTTCGCTCCATCTTGGTCCAGATCGAAAACGGCTGTTTGCGGCGGCCGTACACGCGGGCGGCAATGCCGTGCTCCCTTAAGCTGGTCGAGAGCTGGCTCTCGATCTCACTGATAAGGTTGCGGTTGCGCTCGGCCAGTGAATCCAGCCGCTGCATCACCACCGCGTGCGCCTCGGGATCCAGTGTCCCGAACGCCAGATCCTCAAGCTCCTCGCGCATCTCCTGCATACCCATGCGGCCCGCGAGCGGCGCGTAGATATCGAGCGTTTCCTCCGCGATACGCCGGCGCGAGGCCGGCGGCACGAATTCCAGCGTGCGCATGTTGTGCAGCCGGTCCGCGAGCTTGATCAGCAGCACCCGGACGTCGTCGGCGATCGCCAGCAGCAGCTTGCGCAGATTTTCAGCCTGCTTGGCCTCGCGCGAGACCAGTTCCAGCCGTTTCAGTTTGGTCAGTCCCTCGACCAGCGCGCCGATCTCGTGACCGAAGATGTTGTCGATCTCGGTTCGGGTGGCCTCGGTGTCCTCGATCGTATCGTGCAGCAGGGCTGCGACGATGGTGGCATCGTCGAGTTTGAGGCCGGTCAGGATGGCCGCGACTTCGAGCGGATGCGAAAAATAGGGATCGCCCGACGCCCGCGTCTGTTCGCCGTGAGCCTTCATGGCGTAGACGTAGGCCCGGTTCAGCAAGTCCTCGTCGGTGCCCGGGTTGTAGGAACGCACCCGCTCGACCAGGTCGTACTGGCGCATCATGCGCGGTCGCGGCGCTCTGGCCGGCGCGACCGGAATCGGGGCCGCCGCCACCGTCTCGGTCGCGGCCTGCATCTGCCGTCGCCTGCGGGGCCAATTCGCCATCAAATCAGTACCTTCGTTGCGCGTAATCCGGTCAGCTCAGCTTATATCTATCCTAGAACGTCCCAGCCGAAAGTCGAATTTGATCCGAGAGAGCTCTCGATCCGGTTATCGGAACGAAAGGTCGCTCCGGAGCCCGACGGCCGGCCGACGAACATTAATTATCGTCCACAAATGGAAAAGCCCGGACCAGGGTCCGGGCTTCAAAGTCACAGGAGGCGGCGGGCGATCACTCGTCCTCTTCGGGTTGCTCCTCGGGAGGCGCCAGCCCTTCAAGGCCCTTCAACAGCTCTTCCTCGGTCATGCGTTCAACCGCAATCTCGGTATCGTCGGCATCCACGCTGGCACCGGCCGAGCCAATCAGCGGCACGGTATCGGGTTCGGGCTCGTCGACTTCGACGAACTTCTGCAGGGAATGAACCAGTTCTTCCCGAAGATCTTCGGGAGAGATGGTCTGGTCAGCAATTTCGCGCAACGAAACCACCGGATTTTTGTCATTATCGCGGTCAATCGTGAGCTGCGAACCGGATGAAATCATCCGCGCACGATGCGCGGCCAAAAGAACCAGATCGAACCGATTGTCGACCTTATCAATGCAATCTTCTACGGTGACGCGCGCCATCGCCTGTCGCTCCGTTAAAATGGGACCGAAACTGTTGGTTGTACCTGCTAGGTATAGTGGGTTTGCCGGTTTCGCAACAGGGAATTTCGCATTTGGCGCGGCGGGCGGTCTCTGATACCCCATACCGGGGCCAGAAGGCCGGAGCGTCCGCAAGCGGAATAAATGCCGCAGGACAAGAATTCGCTTCATTGCTTCGTCAAACATATACAGACACCGCTCTTGCCTCACCTCACCGCGCGGGTGTCTGTTGCTATCCGATCCGCAAGACGCAAACTTTACATCATTTGGAATGCGTAGCTGGCCACACGGCGCGCCAATAACCAAACAACGATCACGAGAAAACTTGATGTCACCTGCTTCCAACAAGATCGCGCTCTTCATCGATGGCGCCAACCTCTACGCAACCGCCAAAACGCTCGGCTTCGACATCGACTACAAGCGCCTCCTGAAAGAATTTCAGTCGCGCGGCACACTCGTTCGCGCCTTCTATTACACCGCGATTATCGAGGATCAGGAATACTCGTCGATCCGGCCGCTGATCGACTGGCTCGACTACAACGGCTACACGGTCGTCACAAAAGCCACCAAGGAATTCATCGACGCCAGCGGCCGCCGCAAGGTCAAGGGCCACATGGACATTGAGCTTGGAGTGGATGCGATGGAGTTTGCCGAGCACATCGACCAGATCGTGCTGTTCTCGGGCGATGGTGATTTCCGCTCGCTCGTCGAAGCCTTGCAGCGCCGCGGAGTCCGCGTGACCGTTGTTTCCACAATCTCAAGCCAGCCGCCGATGATCGCCGACGAACTTCGCCGCCAGGCGGATGTCTTCACCGATCTCGTCGAGCTGCAACCGAAACTCGGCCGCGATCCGTCGGAGCGCCCGGCGCCGCGCGAGCCGCGTCACCACGCACCGCAATTCCTGCAGCGAGCCACCACCATGGCGCCACGCGGCGATGACGACGATTTCGACGACTGACATGCAGCCGCGCGCCGAGCCGGCTCCGCCCGGCGCGAGCAACGCCAGTGCAGAGCCCGGCCGCAATTGCCCGCTTTGCCCGCGGCTGGTCGATTATCGCCTGTCCGTGCGCGCGCGCGAGCCGGGCTGGTTCAATGCGCCGGTGCCCTCGTTCGGCAGTTCCGATGCGGCGTTGCTGATCGTCGGGCTCGCGCCGGGTGTACAGGGCGCCAATCGCACCGGACGGCCATTCACCGGCGACTACGCCGGCGACCTGCTCTACGCCACGCTGCTCAAGTACGGTTTTGCCGCGGGGCACTATCAAGCCCGGCCCGACGACGGCCTCTCGCTGGTCGATTGCCGCATCAGCAACGCGGTGCGCTGCGTGCCGCCGCAGAACAAGCCGCTGCCCGTCGAGATCAATACCTGCCGCGCGTTCCTCGGCGCGACGCTGGCAGCGATGCCACGCCTTCGGGCAATCGTCGCGCTTGGCCGCGTGGCCCACGAATCGACGGTGAAAGCACTGGGGCTTCGCGCCTCGGCCGCGCCGTTCGCGCACGGTGCGGTACACCAGGCCGGCTCGGTCCATCTCTACGACAGCTATCATTGCTCACGCTACAACACCAACACGCGCGTGCTGACGCCTGAGATGTTCGAAAGTGTGTTTGCACAGGTACGCGAAGATCTGGGGCGACGCTGAAAATGAAGTGCGCTATTTCAGTTCGTAAAGCGGACGCCCGTCAAATCACCGTGCTGCCAGACCGTTTCGCATTCCCTTGGCGGAGAATTTGGCACCAGGGCCACGCCAAAGCGTTTTGGTAAATTCAGGCCTGAGGCAACCAGTAACCGCGCGCCATCGCTGGAAATATCCAGCACCTCGCACTCCGATCGGCCAGCGATCGAATCGAGCACAAGCCACGCTCGTTGATACCGGCGGCGCATACGTCGAATGGTTCGTTTCTGTTTGACCCGCATACCGGAAGGGATAGCACGTTAAACCTGAAATTGCCTTGAACGGATCATTCAAAGTTTAACGATTGAAGCGCGGCAGTTCTTCCAGTGCGGTGGTTCAGAAGTTCGCTTCATCATTCTCGGCGAGCCCTTCAAGCGAACTTCTGAACTTAAACCGCACTAGAATTATAAGTTTGCTAGTGTCTTTTCGAATCCGAAGTTCGCTACGGACGTGCTGCATAATGAGGCGAACTTCGGATTCGGGACACTAGCCGGGGTTGGCCTTCAGCCACGTCAGAACATCGCCCGCATTCCGGTCCGGCGGAAACACCGGATAGAACACGTGGCTGATTTTGCCGTCGTCGACGATGAGCGCCAGCCGCTTGATCAGCGTCAGCCCGGCGACTTCCATGGTCGGCAGATCGAGCGCGCGGGTCAGCGCGAGCTTCTCGTCCGACAGCACCGCAAACGGCAGGTGCAGGCGCGCGGCCATTTCGCACTGGTAGTTATGGTCTTGTGTCGACAGGCCGAACACGTGCTGCGCGCCGGCCGCCTTGAGCTCGGCGAACAGATCGCGGAATGCACAGGTCTGCGGCGTGCAGCCTCGCGCACCCGGAATCATGTCCCAGTCGTCGACCAGGCTGATCTTGCCCGGCTCGCCGGTGCGCGGATAGGCGAACACCACTGTCCGACCCTCCAGCGTGGACAACCGCACGGAAGAATTGTCGGTTGCAATCAGATCAAGCGGCGGGATCATCATGCCGACAAGATGTCGCGCTGCGCCATCATCGGCTGGCGCCGGAATCTTGCTCCAGTCGACTTCCATCAGATTTTTTTGATTCATGTGCTCACCTTCCGATATTTCCCGTCATTGCGAGGAGCTCAGTTCCTCGTCTTCGAGGAACGACGGCAACGAAGCAATCCAGGAGCGGCGGTCTTCAGAACTGGATTGCTTCGCTGCGCTCGCAATGACGCTCCGCGCTCATCCCCTCGCCCGCAGCAAGCGGCCTTTTTCGCGGCCCCAGTCGCGCTTCTTCTCGCTCTCGCGCTTGTCGTGCAGCTTCTTGCCCTTCGCAACCGCCAGCAACAGCTTAGCCCTGCCGCGCTCGTTGAAATAGAGTTTTAGCGGAATCAGCGTCATGCCGTCGCGATCGACGGCGCCCATCAACTTGTTGATCTGCTTCTTGTGCAGCAGCAACTTGCGCGGACGTTTCGGCTCGTGATTGAAGCGGTTGGCCTGCAGATATTCCGGGATATTGGCGTTGATCAGCCAGATCTCGCCATCCTTGGAATCGGCGTAGGATTCGGCGATCGTGGTTTTGCCGTTGCGGATCGACTTGACCTCGGTGCCGGTTAACGCGATGCCGGCCTCGACGGTATCCTCGATTGCATAATTGAACCGAGCCTTGCGGTTTTCAGCCACGACCTTGA
>JAFEFK010000850.1 GCA_018240625.1 Pseudomonadota bacterium | reverse complement strand
GAAATAGGCCATTTCAGGCGCGTAGCCGGCTTCCACCAGCGTCTCGTAGCCACCCTTGATCAGTTCGACGAGACCGCCGCACAGCACCACCTGCTCACCGAACAAGTCGGTCTCGCACTCTTCCTTGAACGAGGTCTCGATGATACCGGCGCGACCGCCGCCGATCGCCGACGCATAGCTGAGGCCGAGATCGTGCGCGTTGCCCGACGAATCCTTGGCAAACGCGATCAGGCAGGGCACGCCGCCGCCGCGCTGATATTCCGAACGCACGGTGTGGCCGGGGCCCTTCGGCGCGATCATCAGCACATCTAGGTCGGCGCGCGGATCGAGCAGGTTGAAATGCACGTTGAGGCCGTGCGCAAACACGAGGGCTGCGCCCTTCTTCATGTTGTCGTGCAGGTGCTCGCGGTAGATATCGCCCTGCAATTCGTCGGGGGTAAGCATCATCACGAGATCGCCCCACTTGGCGGCCTCGGCGACTTCCATCACCTTGAAGCCCGCGGCTTCGGCTTTCTTGGCGGATGCAGACCCCTTGCGCAGCGCGATCGCGACGTCCTTGACGCCGGAGTCCTTCAGGTTCAGCGCATGGGCGTGGCCCTGGCTGCCATAGCCGACGATGACGACCTTCTTGCCTTTGATCAGGTTCAGGTCGGCGTCGCGATCGTAATAAACACGCATGGTCGTTTCCTCAATCGTGGCCACAATCGGCCGGTTAATCAGGCATTTAGGTGGGTGGGACCGCCGGTCGCCCGTGAATTTCCGGCGTTGTCTAGAGCATTTTTCCTCTCAGGGGAAACCCGTTTCTGCATGGCGCGGTGCGGCATCATGCGTCCATGAAGACCGGATAGAGCGAAGCCAGCAGCAGCAGCCCCATGATGATATTGAAGGCCCGCACGACCCGCCGGGAGGTCAGCACGGGGCGCAGCGAACTCCCGAACGACGCCCACGCCGAACAGGACAGCGCCCCCAAAATAAGGCTGAGCACAACCTGGATCGTGATGTTCCAGGGATAGGCCGCGATCGCGGCATAGGCAGTGATGGTGCCGATCACCATCACCCAGCCCTTGACATTGACCCACTGGAACATGGCCGCGCCCCAGAACGTCATCGGCCCGCGGCGATTGTCCTGATCCGGTGCGACCGGTTCGGCCATCGCGATCACAGCGGCCAGATAAATCAGATAAGCGGCGCCTGCGTATTTCAGGATCGTCTGCAGCACCGGATAGGCGATAAAGATGGTGCCGAGGCCGAGACCTACCACGCCGATCATAAACGCAAATCCGAACGTGACGCCGGCGATATGCGGCACCGTGCGGCGGAAACCGAAATTGAGGCCGGAGGCCAGCAACATCACGTTGTTCGGGCCCGGCGTGAAAAACATCACGACCGCGAACACGACGAAGGCGAAGATGAGTTGATGCGACATGGCGTGTCTCAGGCCATTTCCTTGGTGATCTCAGGCAGCGAGCGCGGGCGGCCGAGCAGCAGCATGATCGCGATACCACAGACCACCGTGAGCATTCCGGTCATGCGCAGCGGCCCGAAACGCTCGCCGAATACGACCGCGGACGCGCCCGACCCGATGAAAGGCACCAGCAGCGCGAACGGCACCACTTGGGCCGCAGGATAATCGCGCAGCAGACGTCCCCACAGCCAGTAAGCGATGCTGGTCGACAACGCGCCGATCGCAAGCATGCTGAGCGCGCCGGTCGGCGAAAGATGCAGCAGCGATTGCCAGGTCGCCCGCGGCCCGTCGTTGATCGGCACCATGACAAGCAGCGGCAGCGCCGACACCAGACACAGCCACGCGAACAGTTCGAACATCGGCACGCCCTTCGCGCGGCGCAGCAGCAGATTGCCGATCGCGAACGTGATCGGGCACGTCATCAGCACCGCGAACGCGCCGACGCTGAAATCGTATCCCACGGTGCCGCAAATCATCAGCAGTCCGGCGGCCGCGATCGCGATACCGACCATCTGCCATCGCGTCGGGATTTCCCCGAATACGACCGCGGCGAAGGCAATGGTGAACAGCGCCTGGCTCTGCACGACGACGCTGGTCAGGCCTACCGGAACGCCATGGGCGATGGCGTAGGCCTGCGCGAGAAACTGCAACAGGAACAACGACAGGCTGGTTGCGATCAACAGCGACCACGCCACCCTGGGCCGCCGCACGAACAGACAGGGGACCGCCGCGATGGCAAAGCGCAGCGCCGTCATCAGCGTTGGCGACAACTCGTCGAGTGCAAGGCGGCTCGCTATGAAGCCGAGCCCCCAGATCACGGCGACGCCAATCGCGATCAGAATATCGGCCGGCTTCATTGCATGCGCGGTTCGGCGGCCGCGGGCTTGTGGCAGAGGTAAGTGCCATGCAGCGGCGCGTGGTAATCCGCCGACACCAGCGTGAAGCCGACCTCGGTCAGCAATCGCTCGATCACCCAGCCGAAAGTGGAATGTTCGTCGCGCATGTGGGTTGCGACATCGTCCCGGGGAAAATCGTGGTTCTTGATATTGAACTCCGCCCACTGCTCGACGCCGCGCTCCGTACCATCAGGCGCGCTGACGAATACGATATCGCGCAGGAACAGCCGCCCGCCCGGCTTGATCGCGCGGAACATGCGCGACAGCGCCACCGCTTTCCAGAAATCCGGCAGATGATGCAGCGTAAACTCGCTGACGATGAGATCGAACGTACCTGGCTCGAAGGCGAAGCTAAGCAGACCCGCGGACTGCGTCTTGATCGCGACGTTGCTGTCGCGCGCCTGAATTTCGGCCAGCGCCAGCATCGCCGGCGCGATATCGACGGCGTCGACCACGGCGCCCATTTTCGCCGCCTCGCAGGCAAGTGTCCCGGTGCCGCAGCCGATGTCGGCGATCCGCCAACCCGGCAGCACGCCGAGTTTCGTCAGCGTGGCGCGGGCGCGGCTGCCGCTGTCGTCGTGGTCGTAGATCGCCGAGCGCGCTGCGACCAGCGCATCCAGTCCGATCCGCCCGCGTTCGCTGTAGAACCAGTCCCGCGCCAACATGACCTTACATCCCTTCCGGTCCACGCCCGATCGCCGCGACGCCGGTTCGCGACACCTCGACGAGGCCGAGCGGCCGCATCAGGTCGATGAACTGGCTGATCTTCGACGAGTTGCCCGTGATCTCGAACACAAAGCTTTCCGTGGTGGCGTCGATCACGCGGGCGCGAAACGCATCCGCCAGCCGCAACGTCTCGACGCGGTTGTCGCCGCCGCCGCGCACCTTGACCATGGCGAGTTCGCGCTCGATCGCGCGTCCGGTCAGCGTCATGTCCACGACGCGATACACGGGGATCATGCGGTCGAGCTGATGCTTGATCTGCTGGATCACCATCGGCGTGCCGGTGGTCACGATGGTGATGCGCGAGACGTGCTTCTGGCTCTCGGTCTCCGACACCGTGAGACTTTCGATGTTGTAACCGCGTCCCGAAAACAACCCGATCACCCGCGCGAGCACGCCGGGCTCGTTGGCAACCAGCACCGAAAGCGTATGCGTCTCGTTCGGGTCGTGACGGTCTTCGAGAAAATAGGCGGAGGCTGGCTGATTCATGATGCGCGTTCCGGATGCAGACGAATTCCCTCTCCCCGCTGAGGAGAGGGTTGAGGTGAGGGGGTGTTTGCGCCAAAGCGTGAAGGGAGAGCCCCCTCACCCGGCGCCATAGCGCGTCGAATACGTACGTAAGCGCCCCTGTGGCGCCGACCTGTCCCCAGTGGGGAGAGGTGAAGAAGAAGCGCGTCAAACCGCGACCAACAATTGCCCATGGTGCCCATTCTCACACCAACTCCTTGCCGCTGGCGGCGGCGGAGTCCGGCGCGATCCATCGGGCGAACAGATCGAAATCGATATTGCCGCCGCTCAGGATCAGGCCGACGCGCTTGCCACCGAGTTTCCGCTTGTCTTGCAACGCAGCGGCGAGCGCGGCCGCGCCGGCGCCTTCCGCCAGATTGTGCGTATCGGTCCAGTAGGCGCGGATCGCCGCGCCGATCTCGCCGTCGCTGACCTGCACGATGCGAGAAGCGCCCCTGCGGATGATCGCCAGCGCATCGGGATCTGGGATCCGCGTAGCCATCCCGTCGGCGAGCGTGTTGCTGGTCTCTGTCGTGACGATGGTGCCGGCGGCGAACGACAGCGCGTAGGACGGCGCTTCCGTCGACTGCACGCCGACGATCTCGGTGGTGAGCCCTAGCAGATCGCGCGCCAGGATGCAGCCACAGATGCCGGAGCCCTGCCCGATCGGCACATAGAGCACGTCGAGATCAGGCGCGGCGCGCAGCAGCTCCAGCGCATAAGTCGCAACGCCCAGCGTCAGATCCGGATGAAACGCCGGCACGATCTCGAGACCACTCACCCCCGCGCGGCGGTACGCCTCCTCTCGCGCGGCCTGAAAATCATCGCCATGCTCGACCAGATCGGCGCCAAGCGCCCGCATCGCGCGGTTCTTTTCCACCGAGTTGCCGTGCGGCACCACGATCGTCACCGGCAGGCCATGACGGCGCGCGGCGAACGCAAGGCTCTGGCCATGATTGCCACGGGTCGCCGAAATCAGGCCGGCCTGCGGCCGTTCGCGTCTCATGCGCTCGACATAGACGAGACCGCCGCGCACCTTGAACGCGCCGATCGGCGTATGATTTTCGTGCTTGACCACGACTTCGGTACCCAACCGCGCTGACAACAGCGGCCATGCATACGCGGGCGTCGGCGGCATCGCTTGGCCGACCACTTCGTGCGCGCGTTCGAGTTGGGCGCGATCAAACATCTCTTCGTCTCATCGGTTCGCCCGTCACTCCGAGGAACGTGTCGTCACGCGTCTCGAAGGGCGATGGCATGTCAGCATCTCCCGTCATCCTTCGAGGCTTGCCAAAATTATGTGATGCAGATGCAATCACGGGGCTCGGACCTCAGGATGACGGATATCATCACTCACACCAGCGCCTTGCCGCCGGCAAAGGCGGCGGCGGTGGCCTCGTCGTTGGCTTCCGCCGGCAGCAGCATTTCGTTGTGCGCCTTGCCGGATGGAATCATCGGGAAGCAGTTCTCCAGCGCGGCGACGCGGCAATCGAACAGCACCGGCTTCCTGACCTTGATCATCTCCTGCAACGCGCCGTCGAGATCGCCGGGTTTGAAGACCTGCAATCCGACGCCGCCATAGGCTTCCGCCAGCTTGACGAAGTCCGGCATCGCCTCGGTATACGAATGCGACAACCGGTTGCCGTGCAGCAGTTGCTGCCACTGCCGCACCATGCCCATGTACTGGTTGTTGAGGATGAAAATCTTGATCGGCAGTTCGTATTGCACGGCCGTCGCCATCTCCTGCATCGTCATCTGCACCGAAGCGTCGCCGGCGATGTCGACGACGAGGCTGTCGCGATGGGCGACCTGCACGCCGAGCGCTGCCGGCAGACCATAGCCCATGGTGCCCAGGCCGCCGGAGGTCATCCAGCGGTGCGGCTTTTCGAAGCCGAAGAACTGCGCCGCCCACATCTGATGCTGGCCGACCTCGGTGGTGATATAGGTGTCATGGCCGCGCGTCGCCTCGAACAGGCGCTGGATCGCGAACTGCGGCAGGATCACATCATTGTTTTTCTTGTAGGCAAGCGAATTGCGCGCCTTCCACGCCGCGATCTGCTGCCACCACGTCTTGATATCCGGCTTCTTCGCCTCGGCCTTGAACACCTGCAGGATGTCGCCGAGCACGTTGCCGCAATCGCCGATGATCGGCACGTCGACGCGGATGTTCTTGTTGATGGACGACGGATCGATATCGATGTGAATTTTCTTGGAGTTCGGCGAGAACGCATCGGTGCGGCCGGTGATGCGGTCGTCGAAGCGCGCGCCGACGCACAACATGACGTCGCAATCGTGCATCGCCATGTTGGCTTCGTAGGTGCCGTGCATGCCGAGCATACCGAGCCAGTTTGCGCCGGATGCCGGATAGGCGCCGAGTCCCATCAAGGTCGAGGTGATCGGGAAGCCGGTCGCCTCCACCAGTTCGCGCAGCAGCTTTGAGGCCTCGACGCCGGAGTTGATGACGCCGCCGCCGGTGTAGATGACCGGCCGCTTGGCGCCTGCCAGCAGCGCCACGGCCTTGCGGATCTGCGCGGCGTCGCCCTTGACGCGCGGCGCGTAGGACACATGCACGTCGGACTTGCGCGGCGGATGATAGGTACCGGTGGCGAACTGCACGTCCTTCGGCACGTCGACCACGACCGGGCCCGGACGCCCCGTGGTCGCCACATAAAATGCCTCGTGTAGCACCTTGGCGAGATCGTTGACGTTGCGCACCAGCCAGTTGTGCTTGGTGCAGGGCCGCGTGATGCCAACGGTGTCGCATTCCTGAAATGCGTCGTTGCCGATCAGATGGGTCGGCACCTGTCCGGTGATGCAAACCAGCGGAATCGAATCCATCAGCGCGTCGGTCAGCGGCGTCACCATATTGGTGGCGCCCGGCCCCGAGGTCACCAGCACGACGCCCGGCTTGCCGGTCGAGCGCGCATAGCCTTCGGCCGCGTGCCCCGCGCCCTGTTCGTGGCGCACGAGAATGTGCTCGACTTTGTCCTGCTGGAAAATCTCGTCATAGATCGGAAGCACCGCGCCGCCGGGATAGCCGAAGATGTGTTTGATGCCGTGATCTGCCAGCGCGCGCACGATCATCGCGGCGCCAGTCATCTGGTTGGGGTTGTGACTGCTGGTCTCACTCATGGTCAGCTCCGGATGCGCGGTTAGCGCGGCTTCTGTCGTGTCGTTCGTCGTGTCGCAGGAAATAAAAAAGGGCCTCTGAAGGGCCCCGGTGCACCGCCTAAGAGGTAAACGGCCTTAGCCGTCCCGGGCGATGCTCCAGGGTACGAGAATAACGACGAGTTTGGTAATTTTATTGCGCATTATATACTCGGACTTCTCAAAGGTTGCGCGGTTTATAGAGGGACGATTCGCCGCGGTCAACCTGATTTCAGCGGAAAGCATAACTGGTTCCGGGTGTTTGGGCGAGAGGAAATATCAGAACCCCGCCAGCGCCATCGCCCCCGGAAAACCGCAACGCTCGAACCTTCCTCACCGCCTGCGCTTGCCGAGTCTTTGTCCAATCCTGTTGACGGCGGAGGGCAAACGACCATGAATAGCGAGAGGCAGCGCAGCGTTCTTTGGCACGGCATGGCTTTATTTCTGCTCGGGTTGCTGACGGGACTCATCGAGCCCCACGTCAGTAATCCACGCATGGGCCTCGCCGCCCATCTCGAAGGATTGATGAACGGGACCTTCCTGATTGCGCTGGGTGCGGCTTGGCAGCATCTCAAGCTGTCGGGCCAATGGCTGTCGGGAACGTATTGGCTGCGCTCTACGGTACTTATGCAAACTGGGCCACCACCACGCTGGCGGCCGTCTTCGGCGCCAGCAGCCTGTCGCTGGTTACGGGAGCGGGTCACAGCGCGCTGCCCTGGCAGGAGTTGCTGGTCACGCTGGGATTTGTCAGCGTCGGCCTGTCGATGCTGGCGACAGCGACTCTCGCGCTCTGGGGCCTGCGCCGCGCTGCCGCCGCGTGAATTCAGCGTTTTCCTATTAACGTACCGCCCGCCTCCACCGGCTTCACCCACTCGAATTCCGGCAGTTGATGCCGGAACCAGGTGAATTGCCGTTTGGCATAATGGCGGGTGTCGGCGCGGCCGATCTCTGCGGCACCATCCAACGAAATCTCGCCGCGCAGATACCGCATCAGCGCGGGCACGCCGTGCGCCTTCATGGCCGGGAGCAGCGGATCGAGTTTGCGTTCGGCCAGCGCCCTCACCTCTTCCAGCGCACCGGCGGTCAGCATGACGCCGAACCGCGCATCGATCCGCGCATAGAGTTCATCGCGCTCGGGCGCGAGAAACAGCGCCCTCACCTTATCCGGCGGCAACAGCGGCGACAGACCGTCGCGATGCCAGTCCGTGAGAGAACGTCCGGTCGCCTCGATCACTTCCAGCGCACGCGCAATACGCGTGCGATCGCGCGGCTCCAGACGTTCTGCCGAAGCGGGATCGCATTGCGCGAGGACCGCGTGCAGCGCCTCGACGCCGTCGCGCTCCAGCCGCGCACGCACGTCGTCGCGAATCTCGGGCGGAATCGGCGGCACCGCCGAGAGGCCGCGCGTCAGCGCCTTGAAGTAGAGACCGGAGCCGCCGGCAAAAATCGGCGGCCGATTTTGCGCGCGCGCTTCACTCAGCGCTTTCGCGGCGTCCGCGACCCACATTCCGGCAGAACAGTTCACGCTCGCATCGACATGGCCGTAGAGCCGATGCGGAACGCGCGCCTCTTCTTCCGGCGTGGGGCGCGCCGTGATGATGCGGAGATCGCGGTAGACCTGCATCGAGTCGGTATTGACGACGACGCCACCGGTTCGTTCCGCCAGCGCCAGCGCCAGCGCCGACTTGCCGCTGGCGGTCGGCCCTGCGATAAGCACGGCATCTCTCGCCGTCTCAAGATTTACCTCGCCAAGGTTCGCCTCGCCCATGTCCCTCGTCGCCACGCTGATCTGCAATCCGAACAACCCCGCGCTCGATAGCACGGTGGTGGACGGCGCGCGCGCTATTCTTCCCCATGCCGGACCGGCGCACTGGCTGTGGAACGAGGTCGCGGTCGATATTCCCTTCGAAAGCGACGAGCCCATCGCGGCCATCACGCAGCGCCTGCAGGCCGCGCGTGAAGATCTGCCCGTCGACGTGGTCGTGCAGCCGCAACTCGATCGCCGCAAGAAGCTGTTTCTGGCGGACATGGACTCCACCATGATCGGCCAGGAGTGCATCGACGAGCTGGCAGATTTCGCCGGGCTGAAAGCGCACGTCTCCGCCATCACCGAACGCGCGATGCGCGGCGAGATCGCTTTCGAGCCGGCGCTGCGCGAACGCGTCGCGCTATTGAAGGGGCTGCCGGTCTCGGTGGTCGATGAGGTGCTGGCGAAACGCATCACGCCGACGCCGGGCGGGCGCGAACTCGTCATGACCATGCGCGCCAATGGCGCCTACACCTGTCTCATCTCCGGCGGCTTCACGCGGTTCACCAACGCGGTCGCCGCGATGATCGGCTTTCAGGAAAACCGCGCCAACACGCTGGACGTCGCGGACGGCAAATTCGCAGGCACCGTCGCCGAACCGATCGTCGGCCGCGAAACAAAGCTCGCCACGCTGACCGAACTGCGCGAAGCCTTCGATCTCGACAATCTGGATACGCTGGTGGTCGGCGATGGCGCCAACGACCTCGGCATGATCCAGAGCGCAGGCCTCGGCGTCGCCTATCACGCCAAGCCCGCGGTCGCCGCCGCGGCTCACGCCCGAATCGATCACGGCGATCTCACCGCGCTGTTGTACGCGCAGGGCTATCACCGGGATGAGTTTGTGAGTTGAACTGGCCGTGCCTGCGCTTGCCTGAGGCCGCGTGCCTCGAAGGATGTGGCATTCTCCGATATGAAAGTGCGCATCTGCGACCGCCGCTAACGCGGCGTCGGGAATGACAACTTGTGGCGCGTCGTCCCTGCGTACGCAGGGACCCATATGTCGCGACATCGCTAATGATGCACGGTGCACGCCAAGAGCTGACATCCTGTTATCTGCTTCACTCCCCCACAATCGTCAGCGGTTATGGGTCCCTGCGTACGCAGGGACGACCGCGCGGGACGACCATGCATCAACATTAAATCGCCATTCTGCTAATCCCCGGTCCTTAAGGCTCGCATATCATCCCCGTGTCCTGTTCATGAGGGGCGCTTCGCGAGGCG
>JAFEFK010000084.1 GCA_018240625.1 Pseudomonadota bacterium | reverse complement strand
GCAAGGCTTTCGGATTCGTGCGTGATGACGTGCTGAAGGTCACCAACAATCGCCAGGAGCCTTATGTTCAAGGTTCGCTGGGTGGTGAGGACGTGCCGCTGGTTCCGGCCAAACAGGCCGCGCCCGTCGCAACGTCGGCGCCGGCATCAGAACCGCGCAGCGACATCCGCCGCGATTACGAACTGGCGCTTCAACTCGGTACGCGAAGCGCATGGGAGTCGTTCCGGAACGCTTACCCAAGCGGCTTCTACGCCGATCTCGCCAAGGGCCAGCTCGACAAGCTCGCCGCGGAGGAAGCTCGCCTTGCCGCCACCGAGAAGGCGCATGCCGCGCAAGACGCGAAGGCGCGTCTGGCGGCAGAAGGCGCAAAACAGGCCGAACTGGCTAAAGCGGAAACCAATGCAAAAGCGGCCGAAGACGAGCGGATAGCTGCCGAGAAGATTAAAGAGATCGAACAGGCCAAGGCGGATGCGGCTGAGCGCGTGCGCGCGGCTGCGGAAAAAAATGCCGTGTCCGGATCGATGGCGGTTGCGGCAAATACGCAGGACCGCAGTTCTGGCCAGCCCGGTGCACCTGCGTCAACCGGCGCATCTGTATCCATGCCGCCCGCCGTTCCGGATCTGGCCCAAAACCAAAAGACGGCCGCGCTTTCTCCGCCCACCGAGCCTGCTGCGAAGCCGGCCTTGTCGGCGATCGACATCACCAAATCGGTGCAGACCGAGTTGCGTCGCGTCGGCTGCTACACGGGGTCGGCCGACGGTGACTGGGATAAGGCGTCGCGAACGTCGCTGGAAAAATTCAACCGCTATGCCGATACGAAACTGAACGTCAAGATTGCCAGTCTTGATACGCTTGACGTCATCAAGGGCAAGACGGCGCGGGTCTGCCCGCTGATCTGCCGTCACGGCTTCAAGGCGGATGATAATGCGTGTGTGAAGATTACCTGCGGCGAAGGCAAGATTCTCAACGACGACAACGAGTGCGTGGCGCGCAGGGAGCGCAAGACGCCATCCGCGTCGCGCGAGCGCGAGGAGCGCCGCCCGCGCCGCGCCGATCCCCGCTACTACGACGACGAAATGGACACGCCGCCCGTTGCCGCGCCAAGGCGTCCGAGCCGCGTCGGTGCCAGCCGTCCGTCAGGGCAGATTGTTTGCGGCGATCATAGCTGCCGTCAGGTCCGGCCGGGTTGCCATATCGAATTTCGTACCACCTCGCAGGGCGGCAGCGCCATGGGCGGCGGCAGCAACGTCGAAATCTGCAATTAGAGCGTTTTCGAGCGAAGTGCGTTCAGATTCCATCGGAACGGAAGTGGCGCTAGTGCGGTGGTTCAGAAGTTCGCTTCATCATTCTCGGCGAGCCCTTCAAGCGAACTTCTGAACTTAGACCGCACTAGAATTATAAGTTTGCTAGTGTCCTTTCGAATCCGAAGTTCGCTACGGACGTGCTGCATAATGAGGCGAACTTCGGATTCGGGACACTAGGCGAGGACGTGAGGGCGTCCAGCGCCGGGAGCGGTGGATTCAGAGCGCGCTCGCCGCGATATTCACCATCAATGCCACCAGCGCGGTGTTGTAGATAAACGAAATCACGCCATGTGCCGTCGCGGTGCGGCGGATGGTCTTGTCGGTGATGCCGACGTCGGAGACCTGCGCGGTCATGCCGATCACGAACGAGAAATACACGAAGTCCCAGTAGTCGGCGTCCTCGTGCTGATCGCCGCTCGGAAATTGCAGGCCGCCCGGTTTCGTTCCACGATAATATTCATGCGCGTAGTGCAGCGCGAAGGTGGTGTGCACCGCCGCCCACGACAGCGCGATCGTGACCGTCGCCAACGCGAGTTCGGCAGCGCTGTGATGATGATCGCCGAGCTCGAACACGATCGCGGCGATGCTGGCGAACGCGCCGATTGCGGTGACGAGTAGGATCACAAAACGGCCGTCGTCCTGAAGCCGGGCATTGCGGCGGATATGGGCCATGCCGCCGCTGAACACCATGGTGAAAACCAGGATGAGATAGAGGCCGACGAAAACGTCCCAGCCGATCAGGAGCCGCGTCACCAGCCCCAGCGACTGCGGCGCCAGCAGACACGCGACGATCCCGATGGCAAACGCAATGAAGGTGCGCGGCCGGGCGTAGACGACGCGCATCGGTGCCGGCATCTTCTTGAAGCGAAGCAGAAACGGGTCTTCGTCCTTGCCGGCCATATCTTTTCTGGCCATGGCCGGATCAGTTCTTGCGGTCGGCGACGAAATGCGCGGCGGCGCGTAGCACGTCGCCCCGCGCACCGAAGATCGACAGCGCATCATCGGCCTTTGCCAAGAGATCGCGGACGCGTTTCTTGGCGCCGCCGATGCCGAGTTGGGTGACGAAAGTGGTTTTGCCGAGCGCAGCATCTGCGCCTGCGGGTTTGCCGAGGGCTGCGGCGTCGCCTTCGACATCGAGCAGATCGTCGGCGATCTGGAACGCTTCTCCGAGCGCGTGGCCGTAGTCGTCGAGCGCCTGATATTCCTTTTGCGAAGCCTGGCCAAGCAGGGCGCCTGCGATGCAACCGAAGCGCAACAGCGCGCCGGTTTTCATCTGCTGCAAACGCGCGACATCGACCGGCTCGCGATCGCCGAAGCGTCCCTCGCCCGCGAGATCGAGCATCTGCCCGCCGACCATGCCGCCGATGCCCGAGGCCCGCGCCAGCGCGCGCGTCAGCAGCAGGCGGACCGTGGGGTCCTTGTGAATCTCGTCGCGGGTGATGATGTCAAAGGCGAGCGTCAGCAGCGCGTCGCCGGCGAGGATCGCGGTGGCGTCGTCGGTGGTCTTGTGCAGGGTCGGACGGCCGCGGCGCAGGTCGCTGTTGTCCATCGCCGGCAGATCGTCGTGGATCAGAGAATAGCAGTGGATGCATTCCAGCGCCGCGCCGGCCAGCAGCGCTGAATCGCGGGGCACGCCGAACACGGCCGAGCTTTCGACCACCAGAAACGGCCGCAGCCGCTTGCCGCCGCCCAGCGACGAATAGCGCATGGCGTCCATGAGCCGCTTCGGGCGCGCGATCTCATCCGCGAGAAGCGTGTCGGACAGCAATTTTCCCAGCAGGGCCTCGGTCTCGTCCGCCGTTTTGTCGAGGCGTTTTGCGAAATCGGCGGATGAAAGTCCTGACGTCATCAAGAAGGGCTCCAGCGGGAATTCGGAACAAGAACGGCCCGAGAACGGTTCTAAGTGGATTTTGGCCGGACAATCGTTCATGGCATCGGCTTCGTCAATTCCGGCAGGTCGAGCAGGCGGGTTCGGCTATGCTATGATCTGGCCAAAAGGGAGGACCGATGCCCGCTTATGTCGTTTTCGATGTCGAGATCCGCGATTCCGCGCGCTACCAGGATTTCATGAGGCAGGTGAAACCGGCGCTCGAGGCCGCCGGAGCCCGTTATCTCTCCCGCGGGGGTGCTCACAAGGTCCACGAAGGCGACTGGACGCCGCGCCGCATCGTGATCATCGAATTTCCCTCGGTCGCCGCATGGGAGGCCTTCTATGGCGGGCCGGTCTATCAGGGCCTCAAGCCGATCAGGGATGAGTGCAGTTCCGCCCGCCTTGTAAGTGTCGAAGGCGTTGAGGCCTGATGCGGCGTACGATCCGCGTCACGCTGCTGATCGTAATTAGCTTGCTGGCGTTGCCTTACGCGGTCGCGCCCCTGTACCGGAGCGGCCACCCCGTCTCGACGCTGATGATGTGGCGGGAGCTGTCCGGCGCGCCAATGTCGCGGCAGTGGGTGGATTTCGCGGCGATCGCTCCGGCGTTGCCGCGAACCGTGATCGCCTCCGAGGATGCCAAGTTCTGCAGCCATCACGGCATCGACTGGGACTCGCTGCGCGACGTGATCGACGATGCCGAGGACGGCGAGGTGACGCGCGGAGGCTCGACTATTACCCAGCAGGTGGCGAAAAACCTGTTTTTGTGGCCGGGGCGCAGCGTGGTCCGAAAAGCGCTGGAGATTCCGCTGGCGCTCTGGATCGATCTGGTGCTGCCGAAGCAGCGGGTGCTGGAAATCTACCTCAATATCGCCGAATGGGGTCCGGGCGGCCAATTTGGGGCCGAGGAGGGTTCCCGCTACGCCTTCGGACGCTCCGCAGGCGCCCTGACGGCGCGGGAGGCGGCCCTGATGGCCTCGATTTTGCCCAATCCGGTCAAGCGCAGCGCCCGCAAACCCGGTCCCGGAGTGCGCCGGCTGGCGGGGACATACATGGTTCGAGCAAGGGCCGACGAACTGAAGAGCTGCTGGCGCGAAAATCGCGGCTCTTAGGCATTTTGCGGCCATTTTGGCCGTCAGAAGCCCTAGCCTTGGCCCATTCCTTCCGTTATAAGCCCGGCCTTATCAGCATTTTAGCTCGCGTTCAGGCCGGGCCCGCCACGGGCCGTGCCTCGCACCCGAGATTTCGCTAACATACTGTAAGGACACCCGATATGGCCGTTCCTCGACGAAAAACATCGCCCTCGCGGCGTGGCATGCGCCGTTCGGCGGATGCGCTCAGCAAGCCGACCTACGCCGAGGACAAGGACTCCGGCGAATTGCGCCGCCCCCACCATCTCGACCTGAAGACCGGCATGTACAAGGGCCGCCAGGTTTTGAAGGCCAAGAAGGAATCCTGATCGGGATTCCGGCCCGCGGGGCGTTTTCGGGCTGCGAATAGAGCTGGAACGGGCTGGGCGAATTTGGCGACGTTTTCAGCGCCTCGAATTCGCTCCAACTGGTGAGATACACGGTTTCTCCCGGGCAGACGCGTGGTCGTTGTGTCCGGGAATGCATTGTTCTCCCGTTTGAATAAAGAAGGCCTTGCCGATGTCCATGATCGGTTTCCCGCTGCTGTTGATCCCTCTCGCGATCTGCAACATCATCATTTTCCTGATGCCGGGCGTGCTGTTCACGACGCCTCTGCTGACGCTGACCCTGATGTCGGGCGTGGCATGGCCGGTGTCGCTCGGCGACGCGTTGCTCGCGCTCGGCATGATCCTGCTGTTGTTCGAGGTCATCAAGGGCGCGCGCCCCGGCGCCAAATTCTTCACCGATCATCTGCTGTCGCTGCTGGTGTTCGGCGGCGCGGCTGCCGAATTCGTGATGCTTCCGCAGTTCGGTTCGTCGACTTATTTCCTGCTGACCCTGCTGGCGCTGATCGATTTTCTCTCCGGCATAGCATTGCGCGCGCGGCGGCGGGTCCGCACGGTGGCTGTGCCCGTCGAGAGCGTGCCTGCGCAGAGGACGCCCGAAGCCGCAACATCCGAGCCGCGTTTCGATCCGCCCGCACCTGCGCCGGTCCCATCTGCCGCGCCTGCGCCAGCCGTTCCGACAGCGGCGCCTGTCGCAGAATCGATTTTGAAGAGCGCGCCGGAGCCGGTGATCGTTCACCCCGAGCCGTCCGCAAGCGAACAGCATCCGGAAATTCCGGCGCCGGGTATCCAGCCCGGAACGCTACCGCCTCCCGATCCGTCCCAGCGCTAAATTCAGGCGACCCGCAATACCCGCGGAGCCGCCACCGCGACGGTTCCATTTTGGATCGTGGTGGAATGATAGGCGTCGCTTGCGATTTGCGGGTCTGCACGGCGAAGCATCCGCGTCTGCGGGCTGTGCTGCGCCATGGCGATCAGTTGCGCGACAAAGAAGGCATCGGGTCGCGCCAGATCTTGCGAAGAGATGGATCGGACAAGGGGCGGCCGCACGACGGCGGGCATAACGTTCACCAGTGCGGTGCTGGTTTTCGGCGGGTTATCGTGATGCCCGTCTGGACGAACTGTGGTGGTGGCTGACGTTCGCCCTGTGCCCGAGATCATCATCGTTAACCCAGCCCTGTCCGAATGTGTTGTTTCGGGACATCCGCGTCCGCGCTTGCAACCGACCTCGCAAGGGCTGTGCCGGACATCGCATTGGGCCGTCGCGGTACGATTTGCACCGCAAATGAGGGCTTTTCGAACTCCTTGTGAACTTTGCCTAGCTTGAACGGTAGAAGACGCCTTATTCTTCGGGCAGGGAATCACCTGACAACGTCCCAGAACGAGGCGATCGTGACATCCGCCATCTCATCGGCAGCTAACCCGTCTTCCGGAGCAGATGCGCCGCAGATCGTTAACGCGCCGGCGGACCGGCCGCAACTTTCGAACATTCTCGCCGCCCTCGGTCAGGCCGCCTTCGTCTGGGATATCGCAAGCGATGCGATCACCTGGACCGAGCAAGCCGCATCGGTTTTTCAGGACATCGATCCGGGCTCGCTCGCGAGCGGCGCTGCGCTTGCAAAACTGATCGAACCGTCGGGATCGGTTCGCGCCAACGTGCTGCTGGCGACATCGCCGGCGTCCCGGCGCGGCGAGGGGTTGCCCTACCGCATCGAGTACGGCGTGCGCGCCAGCGCATCGGCGCCGATGCTCTGGATCGAGGAGAGTGGATGCTGGTTTGCGGGCGCCGACGGCAAGGCGGTGCGCGCCGAGGGCATCGTACGGCTCGATAATGAACGCCGCGCCCGCGACGAGCAGTTGCTCAAGATGTCGCAGAACGACGCTCTGACCGGCGAACTCAATCGCACGCATCTCGCTGCGGCGCTGGCCGGGGCCATCGAGGAGGCTACGCGCTATCGATCATCGTTCGCCTTCATGCTGGTAGGCATCGATCATCTCGCGCGTATCAACGACGCCTTCGGTTTCGATGTCGCCGACGAGGTGATCGTCGAGGTTGCAAAACGTATCCGCGCGCGGTTGCGCGGCGGCGACGTGCTCGGGCGATTCTCCGGCAACAAGTTCGGACTGATTCTGAAAAACTGCACGGTCGACGATATAAATGTCGCCGCGGAGCGGTTTCTGGTCGGCATCCGCGACGAGATCGTGCCGACCCGATCCGGTCCGGTATCGGTCACCGCTTCGATCGGCGCGATCAGTGCTCCACGCTATGCGCGCACCGCCGACGAAGCGATCAGCCGCGCGCAGGAAACGCTTGAGACGGCGAAGAGCCGCCGCAGCGGGTCGTTCTCCGTGTGGCGGCCCAATGTCGAGCGTGATGCGCAGCGCCGCGTCAATATCCGTGTCACCGACGAGATCGTCACCGCATTGAACGAGCGGCGCATCCTCACCGCGTTCGAGCCGGTGGTCGATGCGCGGACGCGTCAGCCGGCGTTTTACGAATGCCTGGTGCGGATGCGTCAGGAAGACGGCCAGTTCCTGCTCGCGCCGGATGTCGTGCCGGTCGCGGAGAAACTCGGGCTGATCCGGCTGGTGGATCATCGCGTGCTCGAACTCGTGATCGCCGAACTCGCCGAAGCGCCCGATGTCCGGCTCAGCCTCAACATTTCGCCGGATACCACCATGGATCCCGACTGGTGGGCCGCGATCGAATCGTTGATGCGCGCGCACCCCGGCGCCGCGGAGCGCCTGATTGTGGAGATCACCGAAACGGTGGCGATTCAGGATATCGATGACGTCAGAGGATTCGTGACGCGGCTGAAGAACTTCGGCAGCCGGATTGCGATCGACGACTTCGGCGCGGGTTACACCTCGTTTCGCAACTTGCGCAAGCTCGGCGTCGACATCGTCAAAATCGATGGCGCCTTTGTGCAGAACATCACGCACTCGTCCGACGACCGGGCGTTCGTTCAGACGCTGATCGATCTGGCGCGGCGGCTCGATATCAAGACTGTCGCCGAATGGGTTCAGGACGAACAATCGGCGGTCCTGCTGCGCGACTGGGGCTGCGACTTTATCCAGGGGCGGCTGATCGGCCTTGCCTCGTCGGAGCGGCCGTGGAGCGGCCAGGCGGTACTTCCGGCGGCGAGTTAGCTGCCGTTACCCCGCGATCTCCAATCCGGTGCTGGCGTAGACCACGCCGCCATCGATCGCGATGGCATTACCCACCACATAATCTCCCGCGCGCGACGCGAGGAAAATCGCGAGTCCGGCCATGTCGGTCTCATCGCCGATCCGCCCCGCTGGAATGCGCTTGGCCAGTTCGTCGGCGTGGTCGCGTGCCGCCTTGTTCATGTCGGAGGCGAATGCGCCCGGGCAGATCGCGGTGACGGCGATGTGATCCTTGATCAGCTTGGCTGCGATCCGCCGCGTCATGTGGATTACGGCGGCCTTGCTGGCGCCGTAGGAATAAGTCTCCATCGGATTGACGAAGATGCCGTCGATCGAGGCGATGTTGATGATCTTCGCGGGGCGCTGAGGAGAGGCGGCGGCGCGCAGTGGTTTTGCGAGCGCCTTGGTCAGGAAGAACATCGACTTGACGTTGAGGTCCATGACCTTGTCCCAGCCGCTCTCCGGGAATTCATCGAAGTCCGCGCCCCATGCCGCACCGGCATTGTTGACGAGGATATCGAGCTTCGGCTCGCGCTTGATGACTTCGAAGGCGAGCTTCTCGCAACCCTCGACCGTCGAAATATCGATCGGCAGCGCGATGCATTCGCCGTCATACTGCGCGGTCAGTTCTTTCGCGGTAGCTTCGCAGGGACCTGCCTTGCGCGCGGTGATATAGACCTTCGCCGCGCCCTGGCTCAGAAAACCGGCCGCGATCATCTTGCCGATGCCGCGCGAGCCGCCGGTCACCACCGCAACACGGCCCTTCAGCGAAAACAGATCCTTGAGCATGACGCCTCCTTATGTTTGTCCATGGTTTTGGGCGTGGGGGTCAGATGAGTCAAGAAAGAGCTGTTCGCGGCACTGAGCGCCGCATCCCGTCTGGCTAGCTCGCGTCGACCCGGCGGAATCCATTCCACATGGCGGTGGCGGCACCCGAGGTTAG
>JAFEFK010000849.1 GCA_018240625.1 Pseudomonadota bacterium | reverse complement strand
ACATTTCCGGCTTGAGTTGACCGTCCTTGTTGTCGACGGTGGCGCGAACCAGCAGCCTGCGGGTGGCCGGGTCGATGGCGGCCGCGACATAATCGATGCGCGCCTTGATCTGGTGATCAGGCGACGCCAGCACATTGAAGGAAATCTCCTGCCCGACCGTCACCGTTGAAACGTCGGTCTCCCGCACGAATGCGGTCAGCCAGACCGTCGACAGGTCGCCGATCACGAACACCGGATCGCTCGCTCCCGCCGTTACATATTGTCCGGGGCCGACCTTGCGCTGAACTACCGTTCCGACGATTGGTGCCACGATTGTGGTGTCCGGATCGATGCGGCCCTTGTCCTGAAAGGTGTTAATGGCCTGATCGTTCAGACCGAGCAGCCGCAACCGGTTGCGCGCGGCTTCGAGCGCGGTTTCCGACGAACGCAAGTCGTTCTGCGCCTGCGCCAGAGTGGCCTGCGACTGCTGATAGTCCTTCAGCGGCACGGCCTTGCCCTCGAACAGATCCTTCGCCCGCTTGTCCTGGATTTGCGCAAGCTCGAGTGCGGATTTCGCCTTGTTCAGGCCGGTCGATGCGGCGACGAAATCATTCTGCGCCTGGACGGTGTCGGCGGCCGCGATGACGAACAGCGGCTGCCCCTGGTCGACATGATCGCCCGGCCGGACCAAAAGCCGCGTGACCCGGCCCGCATAGGGTGAGAACACCGGCGTCGCATGGTCCTCATCGACCGCGATCTTGCCTTCAGTGACATGCTCGGCACGGAACGTCTTTTGAGCCACGGGCTCGATGGTCAGGCCGGCCCATTCGGCGGCGGTGGGCACGTAGCGGCCCGGCACCTTGCGTGATTGGCTGGAAATATCCGAATTGATCTGCGGTGCGCGACCTGCGTATTCAACCCCGACCGTGACGATCGCAGCTAACGCAACGAGGCCTGCGGCGATCGCCACAGGCTTTCCTTTAATATATTGAAATCGCTGGCTAAAATTTGTCACTGGCCGATTTCGATCGAGGCCGCGCTGGTACCGGCGGCGGTGGCGTCGCGTCTGCGCTAATAGTGCCCAATTGTACCGCCAGACAATCTAAAAACGCGTGACTGCGCGTGTTTTAGATTAAAATTTTGACAGCAAGCTAAACAGCAGGCCATTGCGGTGGGTGGCTACCGAGCGGCATCGCCGGGCGCGCCCAAAAGGCCGGCGTCGCCGACAGGACCCCCGAATGCTTGACGGCGGTCAGGGTGCCGAAGCCGGACGGCACCTCTTCCAGCAGAGGTTTGACCGCCTCGGCCGTGAGATCCGCCGCCGCAAAACCGTTGGCGACGCGGCCGAGACCCCAGACCCATTGTCCGGTCCGTGCCAGCGAGACCTGGACATGCCAGCTTCCGCCCTCGCGCGCCTGCCGCGCCCGCGCCATCATGGCGCCGAACGCCATCAGATAGCCGGTGGCGTGATCGAGCACCTGCGCCGGCAGTTCCTTCGGACCGTCGACGCCGGCAGCCTCTCCTTCGGCATGGTTGAAGCCGGTCGAAGTCTGCACCAGCGAGTCAAAGCCGCGTCGTCCGGCCCAAGGTCCGGCATGACCATAGGCCGACAGCGACACATAGACGATACCGGGGCGGATGCGCGCGGCACCCTGCGGCGAGAAGCCGAGCGCGGCGATGGAGTGCGGGCGATAGCCCTGCGAAAAGATATCGGCGTCGCTGAGCAAGCTCCGCAAGGCCTCGTGGCCCTCGCCGGTTGCGAGATCGGCAAAACTCGACAGCTTGCCGCGGCCGGTGTCGATGGTCAGCCACGGGATCGCCGGCAGGTTCGGACTCGAGATCAGCATGACGTCGGCGCCGTGAGCGGCAAGCGTGCGTCCGGCGACCGGCCCCGCGATGACCCGCGACAGATCGAGCACGCGCAGACCTGCCAGCGGACGATCGCCGGCAGGCCATGGCCGCGGCGCGGCGTCGCCGATCCTTTCAATCGAGACCAGCGGCAATTCCGAGAGCGCCTTCGCATGCGGAAGCGCCAGCCATTCGTCGCGCGAACGCATCATCGAAACCACACACCCGCCGGCATAGGCCGCGGTCTCGAAATCCTCGGCCTTCCAGGTCATCAGCGCGGCCTGCACCTGCTCGCGCTCCGGTTTGCAGTTCAAAACCTTGCAAACGTTGTCGCGATGATGCGGAAAGTTGGTATGCAGGCGCACGAAGCGGCCGTCGCCGGTTTTATAGACCCCGGCGATGGCGTCCCATGCCGGCGGCGGCGGATTGCCGTCGCGGCGCAAATAGCGCTCGCTGCGGCATTCGGCGACGGCATGAGTCATGTCGACGGTGACGGTCTGCGATTGTCCGCTGCGCATCTTCCAGATCTCGGCCGCGGCAAGCCCGGCGGCGGCGATGCTCACCTGCGATGCAGCGGCGACACGGAACGACGACGGCAACAGCGGCTCCTCGCCGGTCAGAATAACGTTGTCGAGCGCGGCGGGATCGCCGCCAACCGATGTCCAGAGATCGAAAAGGATATCGCGCGGACTTTGCATGGGTATCGCCTTTCTCTACGTTCGCATGGACGAACGCGTGACGGTCCCTGTCCTAGGCCGTTTACGCTTCCACGCATAGCGTCCGATATCGCGTCAGCCATGAAGGAGCTGCAATGGTTGCCATCGATCCCCTCACCGCCGCCGGCGTCGTACTCGCCACTGCCGCGACCGATGCCGTGTATGTGATGTTCACGTCCGCCGTGGTGATGCGACGGCGTGTGCCGGCGGCGACCTGGAGCAGCGTCTGGTATCTGCTCTCGTCGTTCGCCGTGATCAGCTACACGGAAAACTGGGTTTACGTGATCTTCGCCGCGGTCGGTTCGTGGCTCGGCGCGTTTGCGAGCATCACGTTCCTGCACCGTCCGCCCGGCGGGCCGCCGGTCGGTGCATCGGTGGAGTGAGATGAGGAAAGACGATCTACGAAATCGTCGATCGTTCTCGTCGTCATTCCGGGATGCGGCGAAGCCGCAGACCCGGAATCTCTCTTTCATCACGTCTGGATTCCGGATCGGTTCGCTGGGCGAACGTCCGGAATGACGGAACAATCTAATGAAAATCCCTTGACCGCGGCAGGATGCGGACGTTGCGCGGGTGGCGGATTTTCTGCGCGGGATTGTCGGGATGCTCGCGGCGATCGTCATTGAGCGGCTCGCCGATAAGCTGGCTTGTCGGTATGACGGGAAGCCGCCCCAATGCGTCGTTCGCCAGATGCATCAGTTCAGTGGAGCGATCGGTCAGCTTGGCCGCAACGAGATGCACGACGTGTTCCGGACTGCTCTGGATATAACCATCGACCTCAATGAGGCGCGCGCCCATCACTTCCTTGCGGTAACGTTCCATCACCTTGGGCCAGACCACGATATTGGCGATTCCGGTTTCGTCCTCCAGCGTCATGAAGACGACGCCCTTGGAACTACCCGGACGCTGCCGCACCAGCACGACGCCCGCGCATCTGACGCGCCGCTTGTCGTTGGCATGGGAAACCTCGGCACAACTCACCACGCGCTCGTTTGAAAATGTCGCGCGCAAAAATTCCATCGGATGCCCTTTCAGGGACAGGCGGATGGTCTGATAGTCCGCGACCACCTGCTCCGGCATCGGCATGTCAGGCAAGGGTGCGGCCTGCTCATCCGGCAGTTCGCGCGCCGTGGCGCTCTCGAACAACGGCAGCGGCACGTCGTCGGGCAATCGCCGCACCGCCCACAGCGCCGCGCGGCGATCCAGCCCGAGCGAACGGAACGCATCCGCGTCGGCGAGCAGGATCAGCGCGCGCTTCGGCAGTTTTGTGTCCCGCGCAAAGTCCTCGATGGACGTGAAGGGCCGCCGCTGGCGTGCGGCGACGATGCGCTCGCCCCAGTCGTCGAGGCTATCTTCACCTCGCCCCGCTTGCGGGGAGAGGTCGATCGTTGTCTCGTTCCCCCCCCCCTGGGGGGGGAGGGTCAGGGAGGGGGGTAAGCCACAAGCATTGTCTTCGATATCACCCCCCTCTCCACCTCTCCCCCACAAGGGGGGAGAGAGCCGCGCCGCATGCGAGGAAGCTTCGTGCAATCCGGCCAATCTGTCCCGTTTCAGCTTCGTCTCATCCGGATCGACCCACTTGAATCCATCGATCTGACGAAAGCCGAGCCGCACGGCGTGATGCGCCCCCGTGCGCTCTTCCAGCGTGTTCTGGGCAAAGCTGTAGGACACATCGATCGGCCGCACCTCGACCTTGTTCTTGCGGGCGTCGCCGACGATCTGCGCCGGTGCGTAAAAGCCCATCGGCTGCGAATTCAGCAGTCCACAGCAGAATGCATCGGGATGGAACCATTTCAGCCATGACGAGACATAGACGAGTTGCGCGAAGCTTGCGGCGTGGCTTTCAGGAAACCCGTAGGAGCCAAAGCCCTTGATCTGCTCGAAACAATTGTGGGCGAACACGGGATCGTAGCCGCGATCGATCATGCTGCCGACCATCTTGGCTTCGAATTTTCCGATGGTCCCGACATTGCGGAACGTCGCCATGGCGCGGCGTAGCCCGTTGGCTTCCTCGGAGGTGAATTTCGCGGCCTCGATGGCGATCCGCATCGCCTGCTCCTGAAACAAGGGAACGCCGAGCGTCTTGTGCAGCACCTTGCGCAGTTCGTTCTTGTCGCCGCCCTTGGGATAGGGATAGTCGATCTTGGCGGGGTCCATGGCCCGCCGCTTCAGATAGGGATGCACCATGTCGCCCTGGATCGGCCCCGGACGAACGATGGCGACCTCGATCACGAGATCATAGAACGTCCGTGGCTTCAGTCGCGGCAGCATGTTCATCTGCGCCCGGCTCTCGACCTGGAACACGCCGAGGGATTCGCCCCGCTGCAACATCTGGAAGACTTCATCGCCGTCAACCGGCGTGATGTCTGCCAGCTCGTAGCGTTTGCCCTTGTGCTCCGCGATCAGGTCAAAGCACTTGCGGATGCAGGTCAGCATGCCCAGCGCCAGGATATCGACCTTCATCATCCGGAGCGCATCGACGTCGTCCTTGTCCCACTCGATGAAAGTGCGATCGTCCATCGCGGCATTGCCGATCGGCACATAGGTATCGAGCCGGTCCTGCGTCAGCACGTAACCGCCGACATGTTGCGACAGGTGACGCGGAAAGCCGATCAGCTCGGTGGCAAGCTCCACGGCCTGCGCGATCGCCGGATTGTCAGGCTGCAATCCGGCCTGCTTGACCTGCATCTCGTTAAGGCCGGAGCCCCAGCTCCCCCACACCGTATCGGCAAGCGCCGCCGTGACATCCTCGGTCAGGCCCAACGCCTTGCCGACATCGCGGATGGCGCTGCGCGGGCGATAATGGATGACGGTGGCGATGATTGCGGCGCGATGACGGCCATAGCGGCGATAGACATACTGCATCACCTCCTCGCGCCGGGAATGCTCGAAATCGACGTCGATATCCGGCGGCTCCAGCCGCTCCTTGGAAATGAAACGCTCGAACAGCACGTCGATCTCGGCCGGATTCACCGAGGTGATGCCGAGCACGTAACAGACTGCGGAATTCGCCGCCGAGCCGCGCCCCTGGCACAGGATGTTCTGATG
>JAFEFK010000848.1 GCA_018240625.1 Pseudomonadota bacterium | reverse complement strand
ATGACTCATGGTCGCGAGAAACCGGGTTTTGGCGGCATCAGCGCGTTCGGCTGTGGTACGCGCGATATCCAGGGCATGCTCCTGATGTTTCCGGTCCGTGATCTCGCGCATCACCGCGACAACCTCAGCCTCGGCAGGCGTTCCAGCGGCCGGCATCCGTTCGAGCGGCCGGCATCGCATTTCCACCCAAATGAAATCGGCTGAATGGCGCGGTGCTCCTTGCGGAGCGCGCGGCAGATCGCGCCTGAGTCTGAATTCTACGCTCTGTGCGTCTCCGCCCAGTGCCGCAGCCGCGAGAGCTGTAAGATAGGCGGGCCGGTCTGCCACATGCACCCGATCGAACAGGCCATGGTCCTGCAAGTTTGAGGCAGCTACGCCGAGCAACGTTTCCGCGGCGGGTGAAATGAACTGAACGGCACCGTTGCGCCTGTGTCGCGAGATCACGTCGCTCATATTACGCGCCAGGAGGCGATAGCGATCTTCTTCCACATTCAACAGCGAGACACCGGTGCGCGCGAGCGATTCGGCGCTGAAAGAAAGGCCAGCCGCATAGAGTATTCCGGACGCCACGCCGAAGGCCATGACAACGCTGTGCGCCACCGCGCCGGTTTCGGGCGGCGGCAGAACATCCAAGTAATTCATCGCGATCAGCGCGAGTGCGCACGACACCGCCAGTGCCGATGCAAACCCGACAACGCGGCGAGATGCGGAGAGCCCTGCCTCGAGCGGAATTGCGACAAGCCAGACCGCCGCGAACGATTCGATGCCACCCGTCGCAATCGCGATCATCATGACAAGACCTGCGAGAGCGATCGACGACAATACATGTGCGCTTTCGTAGCGGCCGGTCCGGGATAGAAAATACGACAGAAGAATCGGCGCCGCCAGCCACGCAAAAGCCCCAACCTCGATCGCGGTCGGCGCACCACGAACCGCGAGATAAACCGGAAACGCCGCAAAGGCGACGAGACTTCCCAGAAGACGCGGCCCCATGAACGCCCGATGACGCGCGCGCGTCAGCGCATCATATCGCGCCGACGGATGCAGCAGGGCGTCGAGGCAATCCCGAACGAGTTTCAATGCGGTCACGTCATCCGCGCTACAGCTTACGTCTACCAGACGCGCTGGAACGCCCCCATTTTCGTTGACCCACCGTGTCAGAGCGAACTTAAGCGAACGCTAAGGCATGGCTACAGGGGACGAGACATCGTGCGCAACGCCGATTTTATCGCCCACCGCAGGCTTCATTCGGCGCGAATGGTGAACGCAAGGTTTCCATCACATGCGCATATGGATTCGAAAAGGTGGACAGGAACAATCGGCGACATCTTCGCCGCAAATGCCGCATCAATCGAAAATTTACGCCGAATCGAATTCAGAGACCTCGGGCGAGATTATTTGCGCTTTAAATGCTGCGGAAATACTTCGGATTTAGGACCGCCTGATACGGAAGAGTCAGATTGCGGGATTGAACGCAACGGGGTGAAAATACGCATAGGGACGCGACATGTTTTTCCTGCTTCGCATGGCATTCTGGCTCGGGCTCGTGCTCGTGCTGCTGCCGAGGGACAAGGGGCCAGAGACGGACAAGCGTCCGCAAATCGGCGCATCGGAAGCCGTGTCGGCCGCGACGGCCGCCGTATCAGATATGAGTCAATTCTGCACGCGCCAGCCGGCAGCGTGCGAAGTGGGTGGCCAGGCCGCGGCCGCGATCGGGCAGCGAGCGCAGGACGGCGCCAAAAAATTGTACCGGATCATCACTGACAAGCGTGCTCCCGATCATACGGGGTCGATCGATGCGATGGCACCGGCCGAAGAAGCGACTTCCGCGGACGTGTCGCATGATACGCTCACGCCCGAGGATTTGCAGGCGCAATGGCAGCTCGCGGCTCCGGAAACCGTTCCGGCTAAATAGATCGAACAAATTGCGCGAGATCGGCGCGCCCAACTCGATTTCACGTGCCCGAAACCCTATATAAGGCTCGGACACGACAAATGCGGGCCGCGATGACGATCGACGAAATCAGGGATAACTTTGCGCTGCTGGACGAGTGGGACGACCGCTATCGGTACGTCATCGAACTCGGGCGTACCCTCGCGCCGATGGCAGATGACGAGCATTCCGCCGCCAACAAGGTGCAGGGTTGTGCCAGTCAGGTCTGGCTGTCACGCAAGATCGCCCGCGACGACAAGAACGAGACGGTGCTGACCTATGTCGGCGACAGCGACGCGCATATCGTACGTGGCCTGATCGCGATCCTGCTGACGCTTTATTCCGGCAGACATCCGCAAGCTATTCTCGACACCGACGCGATCGCCGTCTTTGACGAGTTGGGTTTCCGCGAGCATTTGACACCGCAGCGTTCCAACGGCCTGCGCTCCATGGTCGAGCGCATTCGCAGGGACGCGCAGGAGGCGCTGGCCGCCGCCTGAACGTCAACTATCGGCTCGTAAATACCGCGTCGCTCGCCAGCCATGTCCGCACATGGGCGTCTGCTTCGGCCCGCGTTTCATTTACCAGACCGTAATGTCGCGCCAGACGATCCAGCGCCAGTTGCAGCACCACCTTCGCCGATCGCAGAGGCCAGCCACGCTCGCGCTCGACATCTTCAAGCCCCCGCAGAAAACAGCAGACGTCCATCAGCAAGCCGGAAAACTCCGGCCCGCACGCCTGCAGTGCCAATCGCACGCGCTGCCGCGCCGCGACGATCAGATCGGTCATCTCACCGCCGCCGCCACCGGATCCGCGCGGTCGCCCTCCAGTCGGCGCCGACCAATTTGAGGTCACGCGCGGCGTCAA
>JAFEFK010000847.1 GCA_018240625.1 Pseudomonadota bacterium | reverse complement strand
ACAAACACGGAGGAAACACTACATGATTATCACACGCCGCCGAATGCTGGCGACAATGACATCAACCGCGCTGCTGACGATTCCGGGGGTTGCGCAAGCCGCGGAAAAAGTCCGTATCGGCCTGCCGACGAAGACCTATTGGCCGACCACGATTGCCCAGACCGCCGTGCAGCAGAAGCTGTTTGAAAAAGAAGGTCTCGACGCAGAACTGACGATTTACCGCGGCGGTGCCGAGACGTTCGAGGCGATGGCCGCGGGCGCATCCGATCTCATTCTCGACGCTCCGTCGCTGCCCTCGGCGGGCCGCAAGAAGGGCGTGATGTCGAAGGTGGTCGCGAGTGCCGCGATGGGCAATTTCGGCTGGCAGCTTATGGTGCTGTCGAAATCGAAGCTGGATGTGAAGGATCTGGAGGGCAAGAAGGTCGGCATCACATCCGCGGGCTCGGGTTCGGACCTTCTCGCGCTGTGGACCATTCAGGAGAAGAAAATCAACTTTACCCGTGTGCCGGTTGGGGGCGGCGGCCTTGTGCCCAATTTGCTCGCCGGCAACATTGACGCCGCCGTGGTGTATTCGCCGCTGAGTTTTCAGATCTCGAAATCGGGCGAGGCGCGCATGATCCTCGACTATTCCAAGGAGGTCCCGCCCAATCTCACCGCCGGCTGGATCGCAACCGACAAATACATTCAGGGCAAGCCGGAATCGCTGCAGAAAGCGTTGAATGCGCTGTATGGCGCGCTGGACTTCATGCGCGGCCATCGCGACGTCACGGTAAAGCTGATTGCTGATCTCTACGACATCCCTGCCGAGATTGCGGCGCTGGAATACGAAAACACCATCCTGAAGCTGGAAACCAACGGCAATATGGACGCTCCCAACATCGAGAAGGACCTCCAACTCGCGCTCGACATGGCCCGGCTCGGCGGCATGAAGGATCTTGTGCCGGCTGCGGACATCATGTCGACCCGGTTCAAGATCGTTCCGACCAAGCTCTGAGCGGGCAATGGGCGGAACGTTGGGACTTAAGCTGGCGCGCGTTGCCGTCGTGGTCGCGGTGTTCCTGTTGTGGGAGACGCTGTCGCGGACCGGTGTAGTCAATCCGCGACTGCTTCCCTCGGCGTCGGATTCGCTCGCCATGCTTGGCGAACTGTTGCAGCGCGCCAGCGTTCGCAACGATCTCATCGTGACCGCGAGTGAAGTTCTGACCGCGTTCGTCCTGGCCGTTCCGCTCGGAGCCATAATTGGATTTATGATCGCAGAGAACCGCTATTTTGCCGAGGTGGCGAAGCCTCTGCTGTTTTTCGCCTTCAGCATACCGAAATCGATCTTCCTGCCGATGTTCATCCTGGTATTCGGCGTTGGCTTCGCGGAGAAGGTCGGATACGGCTTCTTTTCCACGATCTTCATCGTGATCATGTCGACAACCGCAGCAGTCGAATCCGTCAAGGTGGAGCATCTCACGGTCGCCCGGTCGTATGGTGCGACCACGGCTCAGACCGCCTTCCGCGTCTATCTGCCGAGCATGCTGCCAGTGCTTCTGGAGGCCTTGCGGATCTCGATGATATTCAATCTGACCGGTGTGATGCTCGCGGAGATGTATGCCTCGCGGGACGGATTTGGCCATCAGATTGCGACGTGGGGTGAGAATTTTCAGATGAAGCAATTGCTCGCCGGTGTGGTGATGATTTCGGTGATCGCCATTGCCTTCAATGAACTCATCAGGTGGATCGAAACGCGATGCAGCCATTGGCGAACATAACGCCGCTCAAGCCTGCCGGCGCGGTCGAGGTCCGCAATGTCGGGCAGGTCTTCACGACGTCGACGCAGGATGTCGTGGCGCTCGACGATGTGTCGCTGGAAGTCAAACCGGGTCGCTTCGTCGTCTTGGTGGGGCCGAGCGGGTGCGGAAAATCGACCTTGCTGATGATGATGGCCGGGTTGCGGCAGCAGACGTCCGGCGCCGTCCTGATTAACGGTGCGCCGATTCCGAAGCCGGATCCAAACCGCGTCGGCGTCGTCTTTCAGGAGGCAAGCCTGTTTCCGTGGCTGACGGCGGAGGAGAACGTCGAGTTTCCGCTGGCGCTGCGCGGCACTCCCAAGGCAGAGCGGCGCGCCAAGGCACAGGATGCGCTGAAGCTGGTCGGACTTGACGGCTTCGGCAAGCGCCATCCGCACGAACTGTCGGGCGGCATGAAACAGCGCGTATCGATTGCGCGCGGCCTGGTTCAGGATCCGCCGGTGCTGCTGATGGATGAGCCGTTTGCCGCACTGGACGAGCAGACCCGCATGACCATGGGTGACGAGTTGCTGCGCATCTGGGCGGCAACGGGCAAGACGGTGGTGTTTGTTACGCACAGCCTGACCGAGGCCGTTTATCTCGCCGATGAGGTCGTGGTGATGTCGGCGCGCCCCGGACGTATCGTCGACCGCCTGACCGTCTCGCTACCGCGTCCCCGGACCTACGACATGCTCAGCGGCGACGTGTTCGGCGGCCTGCGCGATCGCATCTGGCGGCACATTCGAAAATCAGCATGAGCGCCATCATGTCCGCAACCACGCTCCGCCGCCTGATCGTGTTTTCTCTCATCATTCTCTGGGAAGGATTGCCGCGCACGGGACTCATTCCCGAGTTGTTCCTGCCATCACTGTCGTCGACGCTGATCGCTGGATGGAATGAAGCCGGTGAATACGGACATGCGCTGGCGGTGACGCTCTACGAGGTCGCGGTCTCCATGGTGTTCGCCTGTGGTCTCGGCATTCTGGCCGGCGCTGTCGTGGGTAGTCTGCCGCGCCCGCGCGTTCTCATCATGCCGATGGTGTCCAGTCTCTACGCGGTGCCGCTGGTGATCCTCTATCCGGTGTTCACCGTATGGCTCGGTATCGGCTCCGAATCCAAGATCGCGTTCGCATCGATTTATGGCTTCCTGCCGACGATGCTGTCGACCGCCGCCGGAATCCAGACCATCGACCCGCAATTGCTGCTGGCGGCGCGCAGCATGGGAGCCACGCTGAGTCAGCGCCTCGTTCGCGTCATCATTCCCGCGGCGATTCCGACGGTCCTCTCCGGATTGAGAGTGGGCGGAGCGTTGGTCATTGTCGGTGTCGTCGTGTCCGAAATGCTGATCTCATCGGCCGGCATCGGCTATCTGATCTCGCGCTACCGGACCATTCTCGACAGCCCCCATGTGTTCGCCGGCGTGCTTCTAGTGCTGGCGATGACCGTCGCCTTCAGCGCTGCGTTGAGATGGATCGAACAGAAGGCGTCGATCTGGCAGACCGGCATGCGCGGAGGGCTGGCGGAGAACCGTAGTGTTCGTCCTGCCGCCCTGCAACCCACGGCCTGATGGAGCGCTGACGTGTTCGACCTGACGCTGTCATTCGACAATGGACCGGAGCCCGATGTGACGCCCGTCGTGCTGGATATCCTGCGGCGCCGCGGTATCAGCACGACCTTTTTTGTGATCGGAGAGAAGCTCACCGATCCCGTGCGTCGTCGTCTGGCGGCGCAGGCGCGCGACGAAGGTCACTGGATCGGCAATCACACCTATACGCATTCGACGCCGCTTGGGCGCCAGCGCGATCCCGGTGCGGCGGAGCAAGAGATCGCGCGCACCCAGAACACGATGGGCGATCTCGCCCATCCGCAACGCTGGTTCCGGCCGTTCGGCGGCGGGGGCCATCTCGACGATGGTCTTCTGAAGCCCTCGGTCGTCGATCATCTGGTCCATGGGCAATATAGCTGCGTGCTCTGGAATGCGATCCCGAAAGATTGGGCTGACCCGGACGGTTGGGTCGATCGCGCGCTCGAACAATGCCAGTCGCAAGACTGGAGCCTGATGGTGTTGCACGACCTTCCGACCGGCGCGATGCGCCGCCTCGGTGAATTCCTCGACCGGGCCGTCGAGATGGGCGCGCGCATTCATCAGGAATTTCCGCCATCGTGTGTTCCGATCCATTCCGGCGAGATCGTTTTGCCGATTGAGTCGTACGTTTCACGCATCGAAGAAAGCATCAGACAATGAAGATCGCGAGTTTCAAGGCAGGTTCGGCGGCCAGTTATGGGATTGTAACGGACAAAGGCATTATCGACGCGGGCCGTCGTCTGAAGAATTTTCCCTCGCTTAAATCCCTGCTCGCCGGGGGATCTCTGGACGATCTGCGGAAGATGCAGGGCGAGCGCGCGGATCATGCCGTGGGCGATGTCGTCTTGCTTCCGACCGTCCCCGACCCGGACAAGATTTTCTGCATCGGCGTGAACTATGCGACTCACCTGGCCGAAAGCGGCCACCCGACGCCTCCGCATCCGATGATTTTCACGCGCTTCGCCAATAGTCAGGTCGGCAGCGGCCAGCCGATGATCCGTCCGCCCGAATCCGAGCGGTTCGACTATGAAGGCGAGCTTGCGGTCATTATTGGCAAGGGTGGGCGGCGGATTTCCAAAGAACGCGCGCTGCAACATGTCGCCGGCTATGCCTGTTACAACGATGGCAGCATTCGCGACTGGCAGCGGCATACCTCTCAATTCACGCCCGGCAAGAATTTTTCAGGGACCGGCGGTTTCGGTCCGTGGATGGTAACGACTGACGAAATGCCCGACGTCAGCAAGCAAACTATCGCAACGCGGGTCAACGGCATGGAAGTACAGGCCGCACCGATTTCCGATCTGGTGTTCGATGTGCCGGCGCTGATCGCCTATTGCTCGACCTTCACCGAACTGGCCCCCGGCGATGTTATCGTTACGGGTACCACGGGCGGCGTCGGCGCATACCGGGTGCCTCCGCTCTGGCTCAAGCATGGCGATGTCGTCGAGGTCGAAGTCTCGGGGATCGGCGTCCTTCGCAACCCGGTCAGGGATGAGGCCGCAGTCGCAACGGATGCGGCCTGAACCGAACGATCGCATCTGACATCAAGAACAAGGAGAAGCATTGTGAATTTGCCGAAGCATCTGTTGCCGACGACGGTCGTCGGTAGTTATCCGCAGCCGGAATGGCTGGTCGACCGCGCGATGTTGTCGAAGTCGGTGCCGCGCACGCGCATGCACGACATGTGGCGAATTCCCGAATCGCATCTCGTGGAAGCCCAGGACGACGCAACGATCGTCGCTATTCGCGACATGGAGCGTGCGGGCATCGATATCGTCACCGATGGCGAGATCCGGCGCGAAAGCTATTCAAACCGCTTCGCGACAGCGCTCGAAGGTATCGACGCCGATAACCCAGCGACGATCACGTCGCGCTCCGGGCAATCGACGCCGGTTCCCCGGGTCGTCGGCCAAATCCGGAGAACGCAACCGATCGAACAGCAGGATATGGAATTTCTGCGCCGCCATACGGATCGTGCGGCAAAAATCACCCTGCCGGGACCGTTTACGATGAGCCAGCAGGCCAAGAACGAGTTCTACAAGGACGAGGAAGAACTCGCGATGGCATTTGCGGAAGCCGTCAACGCGGAAGCTCACGATCTGCAGAAAGCGGGCGCCGATGTCATCCAGCTCGACGAGCCCTGGGTCCGCAACAATCCGGATCAGGCGAAGCGCTATGCGGTGAAGGCGATCAACCGCGCGCTCAGGGGCATTACAGTGCCGACCGTCGTGCATCTTTGTTTCGGCTACGCTGCGGTCGTACCGGGTTCAACCAAGCCTGCCGGCTACTCGTTCTTGACAGAACTGGCGGACACCACGGCGGACCAGATTTCGATCGAAGCGGCGCAACCGAAGCTCGATCTCGGCGTGCTCAAGGAATTGTCATCAAAGAAGATCATGCTCGGCGTTCTCGATCTCGGCGACCCGAAGATTGAGACCGTGGATACGGTGGCCGACAGGATCAGGCAAGGCCTCAAATATGTCGCTGCGGACCGGCTGGTGCCGGCGCCTGATTGCGGCATGAAATACATGCCGCGCGAGGTCGCGTTCGGAAAACTCAAGGCGATGTGCGATGCAGCCGCCATCGTTCGCCGCGAGATTTCCTGAGAGTCAAATCCGACAACGCCGTCTCGGATCGCTACGTCAGCGTTCGTCGGCGATCACCTTGCCGTCGTTCGGGAGCGATCCCGGCGCGAGCAGTTCGACATTGCCGCCGAGTTTTGCGACAGCGCGAAGCGTGGCGGTTACCTGCTCACGAAGAGCCTCGCTCAGCGAGCCACATTCGGCTTTCAGCGTCATGGCGTCGTTCTCGTTGGCGCGCACGACCACGAGCCGCAAGCGCCCGAGTTCCGGATGGCGCTTGCCGATCTCGGCGATCTGCTCGGGCCGCACGAACATGCCCTTGACCTTGGTGGTCTGATCGGCACGTCCCATCCAGCCTCGGATACGCGTGTTGGTCCGCCCGCAGGTGCTCGCACCCGGCAGGGCGGCGGTGAGATCGCCGAGCGCGAGGCGAATCCACGGATGATGCGAATTGAGCGACGTCACGACGATCTCGCCGACGTCTCCCTCGGGCACGGGATCGCCGGTGCCGGGCTGCACGATCTCGAGGATCAGGCCTTCGTTGACGACCATGCCGTCACGTGCCGGTGTCTCAAACGCTATCAGGCCGAGGTCCGCGGTGCCGAACGCCTGATAAGCGTCGATGCCGCGGGATTTGATCTCGGCCTGCAGCGAGGGTGGGAACGCCGCACCGGAAACCACCGCGCGCTTGATGGAGGAGACGTCGCGGCCGTTGCTCGCCGCGTTGTCCAGCAGGATCTTCAGGAAATCCGGCGTGCCCCCGTAGGCGGAGGGCCGATAGGCCTCGATCAGTTCGAACTGCTGCTCAGTGTTGCCGGGGCCCGCGGGGATCACCGCGCAGCCGAGCGCGCGGGCAGCGGAATCGAAGATGAAGCCGCCGGGGGTGAGGTGATAGCTGAAGGTGTTCAGCATCACATCGCCCGGACGCAGACCGGCGGCAAACAGGGCGCGCGCACTTCCCCAGGAATCGGTTTCGGCCGCCTGCGGCTCGAAGATCGGGCCGGGCGAGGTGAACAGTCGGCCGAACGAGCCCAGCGGTGCCGCTACCAGCCCGCCGAACGGCGGCGCCGCCTTGTGCAGCGCGGGCAGGTCGGATTTGCGCAGCACGGGCAATTGGGCCAACGCAGCCCGGCTGGTGATGGTAGCCGGGTCAATGTCCTTCAGCCGTTCCGCATAGGTTGGCGCGGCCATGGCCTAGCGCAGCGCGTCCGGCAGCCGCGCGAACAGGTCGGCATCGCGTTCGGCGGGCTTGCGGGTTTCGAGGGCATCGTAGTGGTCGGTCATGGATAGGTTCCTGGCAATCTGTCGCGGCGTTTTAACCTCGCCCCGCCTGCGGGGAGAGGTCGACCGGCAAGCGTAGCGAAGCCGGTCGGGTGAGGGGGTGTCTCCGTCGGCAAGTGCCCCTCACCCCGACCCTCTCAGCGTTGCTCGCAGCGCGGCCCCGCGAGCGGGGCGAGGGAGAAGAATTACAGCCATCGCTTGCGGCGCTTGAAGCTTTTCAGGTTCTTGAAGCTCTTGCGCTGGTCGCCGGCGCCGCCGAGGTAGAATTCCTTGACGTCCTCGTTGTCGCGCAATTCGTCGGCGGTGCCGTCGAGCACCACCTTGCCTTGTTCCATGATGTAGCCGTGGCTCGCCACCGACAACGCGGCGCGCGCATTTTGCTCGACGAGAAGGATGGTGACGCCGAGGTCGCGGTTGATCTGGCGGATGATCGCGAACACCTCCTTCACCAGCAGCGGCGATAAGCCCATCGACGGCTCGTCCATCAAAATCATCTTGGGCCGCGCCATCATGGCGCGGCCGATCGCCAGCATCTGCTGCTCGCCGCCGGAGAGATAGCCGGCGAGGCCGGTGCGTTCCTTCAGGCGCGGAAAATACCTGAACACCATGTCGATGTCGGCGCTGACGTCGCCGTCGCTGCGGGTGAAGGCGCCGAGCCGCAGATTTTCGATCGTCGTCATGTCGGAGATGATGCGGCGGCCCTCCATCACCTGGAAAATGCCGCGGCGGACGATCTTGTCCGGATCGATGCCGTTGATGCGCTCGCCATCAAACATGATGTCGCCCCGGGTGACTTCACCTTCCTCGGTCTTGAGCAGGCCGGAGATCGCTTTCAGCGTGGTCGACTTGCCGGCGCCGTTGGCGCCGAGCAGCGCGACGATCGCACCCTTCGGCACGTCGATGGACAGGCCGCGCAGCACCAGGATGACCTTGTCGTACACGACCTCGATGTTGCGCGCCGACAGCAGGGGGGCGGCTTGTGTCTCAATCAATGATGGTTTTGCAGCCTCGATAACGCTCATGTTATCAGCTCCGGGCAACGCGAGCAGGGATAGGCATCGCGTCAGTTGTTGCATCACCTCTCCCCGCGTGCGGGGAGAGGTCGATCGGCGAAGCGCAGCGGAGCCGATCGGGTGAGGGGGCGCGTCCGCGATGTCGCATTAATTGTTGCCCCTCAACCCACCCCTCTCCCCGCAGGCGGGGAGAGGGAGCAGGCTGTGCATGCGGTGACTCACCAACCCAGCCATTCCGCCTTGCGCGGCAGGTCGATGGTCTTCACCTTCTCAAGCTTGATGGTGCCCTTGGCCATCAGGTCGTTGAGGTCGCCTTCGGTCGAGCCTGCGACTTTGGAGCGATAGAGGTCGACCTTCATGGTCGGACGGTGGTCCTTGTCGGTCCATGTCGAGGGCACGCAGACGCCTTCCATGCCGGCCGGCACCCAGTCCTTTTTCTGATAGAAGCCCTTGGCGACGTTCTCGCCGGTCACACCGCCATTCTTGGAAGCCCACTCGATGGCTTCCTTCATGTACAGCGCGGTGCAGACCGCGGCGACATAGTGCACCGGACGATAGATCTTGCCGGTCGGGTCGGACATTTTCGAGATTTCCATCACCGTCTTCATGCCGGGTGCGCTGCCGCCCCAGGCCACCGCGGTGCGCAGCGGGAACACGACGCCGTCAGCGGCGTCGCCGGCGGCCTTGGCGGCGTTCTCATCCATGCCCCAGACGTTGCTGAGGAACTGGACGTCGACACCGGCGGTCTTGCACGCCTTCATGACGGAAATGTTGGAAGCCGCCGTATTGCCGAGATAGGCGTAGTTCGCGCCCGAGCTCTTCAGGCTCAGACACTGCGCGCTGTAGTCGCCCGGCGACAGGGCGAACACCAGCGGCGGCAGCACCTCGAACCCGAGCTCCTTCGCAATGGCTTCGCCCGCGGCCTTCGGCGCGTTGGGGTAGGGGTGGTTGGCGCCCATATGGACGAACTTCGGCGCGCCGGTCTTGCCCTTGGCCTTCCAGTCTTCGGCGGCCCAGGTGAGTTCGGCGCGCAGCGCGTCGGAGTAACTCGGACCATAGAAGAAGTTATACGGCGCAGCCTTGGCCTTGCCGCCGGCGCCGGTTGGGTCGCTCAGCGCGGCCGCGTAGGAGCCGGAGATGTCGGGGATCTTGTCCTGCGCGACGAAGCCGGTCAGCGCCTCGGTGTCCGCCGTACCCCAGCCCATGATGGCGGAGACTTTCTCGGCGCCCGACCACTTCTTGTACTGCGCGATCGCGCGCGGCACCTGATAACCGTAGTCGACGCTGTCGAGATCGACCTTGATGCCGTTGATGCCGCCGTTCTTGTTGACCCAGGCGAACGTGTCGGCGACCGCGTGGCCGTAGGGCGTGCCGACGTCGGACGTGCCGCCGGAATAATCCGCCAGATGTCCGATCTTGATCGCGGACTGCGCCATCGCAGCCGAGCCGCCGAGCAGCAACACGGCCGCGGCGGTTCCAAGCAGGCTCTTCATCGTCATAAGCATATCCTCCGGTTTATTCGTGTTGAGGTCGTTGTCGTCCACCCGTCCTGACCTCAATGCGAGAACGGGTAGAGTTTCCAGTAAGCCTTGATCTGATGCCAGCGGTGCGCCAGCCCGTCGGGCTCGAACACCAGGAACACGATGATGATGACGCCGATGGCGATCTCGCGCAGGAACGTGATGTTGGTCTTCAGTCCGAGCGCCTGATCGATGGCGCCGCCGGCCAGCACCGAGCTGACCCACTCCATGACCTCCGGCAGCAGCACGACGAAGGCAGTGCCCATCAGCGTGCCCATGATCGAGCCGGTGCCGCCGATGATGATCATGGCGAGGAACAGGATGGAGCGCTCGATGCCGAAGCCTTCGTACGACACCACGAGCTGATAGTGCGCGTAGAGCGCGCCGCCGACGCCTGCGAAGAACGCGGCGACGCCGAACGACAGCGTGCGGTACTTGGTCAGGTTAATGCCCATGATCTCGGCGGAGAGATAATGGTCGCGCACCGCGACCAGCGCGCGGCCGTCGCGGGAACGCATCATGTTGGTGACCAGCAGATAGCAGGTCACGACATAGGCCAGCACCACGTAGAAATACTGCCGGTCGCCCTGGAAGACATAGCCGAAGATCGAGAACGGCTCGGCCATGGCGGGCACCGAGCCGCCGGAGAACCATTCGGCGCGGGCGAAGAAATCGAGCAGGATGTACTGCGCCGCCAGCGTTGCGATGGCGAGGTAAAGGCCCTTCAGCCGTGCAGCGGGGAGGCCAAAGACGAGTCCGACCAGCGCCGTGACAACACCCGATAGCGGGATGGCGAAGAAGGCGGGTACGCCGATCTTGGTCGAGAGATAGGCCGAGGAGAACGCGCCGAACAGGAAGAACGCGGCATGGCCGATGGAGATCTGTCCGGTGAAGCCGACCAGCACGTTGAGGCCGAGCGCGGCGATGCCGTAGATGCCGATCTGGATCAGCAGGCTGAGCCAGTATTCGCTGAACAGGTAGGGTGCGAAGCAGATCAGCACGACGCTCGCGATCGCCACATTGCGGCTGGTCACGGTCGGAAAGATCGTGGTGTCGGCCGCGTAGGAGGTGCGGAAGTCGCCGGCGGGGATCATCGAGTTTGCCATGATGAACTACACCCGCTCGATGTCTTTTGTGCCGAACAAGCCATAAGGCTTGATCATCAGGATGATGATCAGCACGTAGAATGGCGCGACCTCGTAGAGGTTGCCCCAGTGCAGGTATTCGCCGTCGATGAACTGCGCGAAGTTCTCGAGCAATCCGATGATGACGCCGCCGAGCACCGCGCCGCCGATGGAGTCGAGGCCGCCGAGAATGGTCGCCGGGAACACCTTGATGCCGTAGATCGATAGCCCTGACGACACGCCGTTGACCACCGCGACGACCACGCCGGCCACCGCGGACACCGTGGCCGAGATCGCCCACGACATCGCGAACACGTTCTTCACGGAGATACCGAGCGACTGTGCGACCTGCTGGTCGAACGCGGTGGCGCGCATCGCGAGGCCGTGCTTGGAAGCCTGGAAGAACCACGCCATCGCCGCCATCATCGCCAGCGACACCACGAGGCTCATGACATAGACGGTCTGGATCTGCAGTCCGAGGATATGCACCGATTGGCTGGTGAAGATCGGCGGGAACGGCTGCGGGTTGACGCCGAAAATCCATTTCATCGACGCCTGCAGCACGGTGGACAATGCGATCGTCACCATGATGACGGAGATGATCGGCTCGCCGATCATCGGGCGCAAGAACACCATCTGGATCAGGATGCCGAAGACGAACATGAAGACCATGGTGATCGGCATCGCGGCGTAGAACGGCACCTGATACTTCACCATCAGCGCCCAGCACACCCACGCGCCGACCAGCAGCAGTTCGCCCTGCGCGAAGTTGACCACCTGCGTTGCCTTGTAGATCAGCACGAACGACATCGCGACGACGCCATAGAGCGTGCCGACCACGAGGCCGTTGACGAGAAGCTGGATCAGGAGTTGCGCGTTCATGTCAGCTTGTCCACCATCACGAAGGCTGATTGTGCTAACCTCTTCCCGCCTGCGGGGAGAGGTCGGCGCGCGTCGCGCGCCGGGTGAGGGGGCAAGGACAGATGTTCCATCATTCCGCCGCCTCCCTCGCCGCATTGCGGACCAGATCGACCACCGGCAGTGTCGTGCGGATGCGTTGCGTGGTGCCGTCCTGAAAGCGGATCACGGTGTCGACCTTGATCTCGGTCTGGTTACTGTAGATCGCATCGATGATGCCGGCGTATTTGTCGTTGATGACGCTGCGGCGGACTTTGCGGGTGCGCGTCAGCTCGCCGTCGTCAGCGTCGAGCTCCTTGTAGAGCAGCAAAAACTTCGAGATGCGCTGCGCCGGCGGCAAGGTGGCGTTGACCGCCGTGACTTCCTTGTGCAGCAGGTCATAGACTTCGGGGCGCGACGACAGGTCGGTGTAGGTCGTGAAAGCGATGCGGTTCTTCTCGGCCCACTTCGAGACGATGGAAAAGCGGATGCAGATCATCGCCGCCAGCTTGTCGCGGCCGTCGCCGAGCACAACAGCTTCGGCGACATAGGGCGAAAACTTCAGCTTGTTCTCGATATATTGCGGCGAGAAGCGGTCGCCGTGTGAGGTCTGGGCCAGATCCTTGATGCGGTCGATGATGACGAGCTGCTTGTTGTCATTGAAATAGCCGGCATCACCAGAGCGCATCCAGTCGCCGTCCATGTCCGCGCGCGAGGCTTCCGGATTTTTGTAATAGCCCGTGAACATGTTGGGATGGCGAACCACGATCTCGCCGACGCCGTTGGCGTCCGGATTGTCGACGCGGAGTTCGATCTCCTCGGACATCGGTACACCCGTCGTGTCCGGATCGACGTGTTCTTCGGGGTGAAGCGTATACGCGCCGAGCGTCTCGGTCTGGCCGTAGAGCGTGCGCAACGGCACGCCCATGGCGCGGAAGAACTTGAAGGTATCCGGTCCGAGCGCCGCGCCGCCGGTCGCCGCCGAGCGCAATCGGGTGAAGCCGAGCCGGTCGCGCAGCGCGCGGAACAGCAGCGTGTCCGCCACCGCCGAGTGTTTGCCCTGCGCCAGTGCGGCAAGGCCGGCCTTCATGCCGAGGCCATAGAGGCCCTGCTTGAGTGCCGACGAATCCATGACCCGGGCCCGCACGTCGGCGGCGAGCGATTCCCAGACGCGCGGCGCGAACAGTACAAAGGTCGGCGCGATCTCGCGAAAATCGTTCATCATCGTCTCGGGTTCCTCGACGAAATTGATCTTCATCCGCGAGAGCAAGCCCATGCCGAGAGCGTAGATCTGCTCCATGATCCACGGCAGCGGCAGCACCGAGACGTATTCGTCGTCCGGCCCCTTGGGGTCGAAGGTGAGGTAGGTGGCGCAATGGCGCAGCACCGCGCCGCCCGACAGCATGGCGAGTTTTGGATTGGCTGTGGTGCCGGAGGTAGTGCACAAGATGGCGACCGCGTCGGCGTCGGTAGTATCCACCAGCCGGTCGTAAAGGTTGGGCTCGCGGGCGGCGCGGGCGCGGCCCATCTCGGCCAGTTCGTCCGATGTCATCAGCCTCGGATCGTCGTATTTGCGCATGCCGCGCGGGTCGGAATAGACGATGTGGCGCACGTTCGCCGCGCGTTCGCCGAGACTCAGCAGCTTGTCGACCTGTTCCTCGTCTTCGGCGAACACCACCTTGGCCTCGCCGTAGCTGAGCAGATAAGCGGCTTCCTCCTCCAGCACATCGCGATAAAGCCCGAGGCTCATGGCGCCGATGGCGTGGGCGGCGATTTCAGCGGCCACCCAGTCCGGCCGGTTGTCGCCGATGATGCTGACAACGTCGCCCTTGCCGAGACCAAGCTCGACCAGCCCGAGCGCGAAGTCGCGGGTGCGGGCGTGATACTGCTCCCAGGTGAAAAGCTTCCACAGCCCAAAATCCTTTTCGCGCAGCGCGATCTCGCCGCCATGCTCGCGGGCGTTCAGCCGCAGCATTTTTGGAAACGTCGCGGCCTGCGCGGTGCGGGCGTGATAGTCGAAGGCCGGCGTGCGGGTCATGCGCGCGCCTCCACCTTGATCGGGACGTCGTCGGGATCGGCCAGTACTTCGTCTTCTTCACCCAGATAGGCGCGTTTGACGTGCGGATCGGCGAGTACGGCGGCGGGATCGCCCTCCGCGATCTTCCTGCCGAAATCGAGCACCACGACACGGTGCGAGATATCCATCACCACACCCATGTCGTGCTCGATCATGACCACCGTCATGCCGAACTCTTCATTGAGATCGACGATGTAGCGCGCCATGTCCTCCTTCTCTTCGAAGTTCATGCCGGCCATCGGCTCGTCGAGCAGGATCAGTTTTGGTTCCAGCGCCATGGCGCGCCCCAGTTCGACGCGTTTGCGCAGCCCATAGGGTAAAGTGCCCGCGGTCGCCTTGCGCACCGATTGCAGGTCGAGGAAGTCGATGATCTCTTCCACCTTACGGCGGTGTTCGAGTTCTTCGCGGCGCGCGCCGGTCAGCCAGTAGAGCGAGCCGGTGAGGAAATTGTTCTTCAGCAGGTGATGACGGCCGACCATGATATTGTCGAGCACGCTCATATGATGGAACAGCGCAAGATTCTGGAAGGTGCGGCCGATGCCGAGCGAGGGGCGGGCGTTGGGCGTGAGCCCGGTGATATCGCGGCCGCGATAGAACAGCTTGCCTTCGGTGGGCCGATACCGGCCGGAGATGCAATTGACGATGGAGGTCTTGCCGGCGCCGTTGGGCCCGATGATCGAGAACAACTCGCCGTCCCTGACCGCGAAGCTGACATCGCTGAGCGCGCGCACGCCGCCGAAGCGAAGTGAAACCCCACGCACTTCCAACGTATTGTCCAATCATTCCTCCCAAATCAGGCGCTTTTCGCGCTCTTTATCCGGCGCTGTAACCCAAAACCCGATCCTATCCCGGGTCATACCGGGTAGGCCATGTGGCGAAAGCGCAGCCGGCGTTGGTACACCGGATGCCATGCTTGAATCGCACTCCGCCCAATGTCCCGTTGGGCGTGACCGCTTCCATAGGGTAAAGCTGCCGTATGAAATGTCTTGTGTCTGACAATTCGGCGGCAATTTTCTTGGCCCGGCTTCGCGGCTATTGTTGCGTTGCAGCAATAGCCGTCCCGATGAGATCATGATCACCTCGGACCATCTGCGCCGTATAGCCATCTGGTCGCGCGAATTGCCGGAGCGCGAGCTGGAGATGGCCTGCGCCGGCATCACCGAACGATCGTACCGCGCGGGCGAGTTCGTCTTCCTGCGCGGCGACCGGTTCGAATACTGGACCGGCGTCGTTTCGGGTTTGATGCGGATGAGCGTCGTCTCGCGCGGCGGCAAGGCGATGACCTTCACGGGCTTGACCGCCGGCGCGTGGTTCGGCGAAGGCACGATGCTGAAGAAGGAAATTCGGCGCTACGACATGGTGGCGCTGCGCGATACCCGCATCGCGCTGATGGACCAGATGACGTTTTTCTGGCTTTACGACAACAGCGTCGCCTTCAACCGCTTCCTCGTCGCGCAACTGAACGAACGGCTCGGCCAGTTCATCGGACTGGTCGAATACGGGCGCACGCTGGACGTGACGGCACGGCTGGCGCGCTCGATCGCCTCGCTGTTCCATCCGATCCTCTATCCCGATCTCAGCCGCCATCTCGAGATCACGCAGGAGGAGATCGGCGCGCTGTCGGGCATCTCCCGGCAAAACGCCAACCAGTGCCTGAAGCGGCTGGAGAAAGAGGGGTTGCTCCGGCTTGAATATGGCGGCGTGACGATCCTCGAGTTGGACGCCTTGCGCAGCTATGGCGAGTGAGATCGAGCGCCTATCGGCTTCAACTTGCGGTGTCCCGGAAACTATTTCCGCCGCTGCGACGTAAATGAGCAATCACAGGGAGTCCTCTCCATGCGGATCGTGGCCTTGCTCGTTGCCATCCTCGTCAGCTTCGCGACCCCGCTCCGAGCCGCGGACGACGGTGCGGCGGCGCGCGCGGTGATCAGCGCGCAGACCGAGGCAATAACCCGCGACGATGCAGCGACGGCTTATTCCTATGCCGCGCCCGCTATCCAGAACCTGTTTCCGCAAGCCGACGCTTTCATGACGATGGTGCGGAATAAGTACGCTCCGGTTTATCGCCATAAAAGCTTCGAGTTCGGTGCTTCGCGGGAAATCGCCGGACAGATCGAGCAGGACGTTCACATCATCGACGCGGACGGCGTTCCCTGGGAAGCATTGTATACGATGGAGCCTCAGGCGGATGGCAGCCTGAAGATCATCGGCTGCGTGCTCAAGGTCGTCGGGCAAGCCGTCTGAGCAGAGCGCCGATTGCAGTGAACGGGGAGCTGTCAATCCGCGGCGCGCGCGGCATGTCCATGAGCCTGCGGACTAACTTCGTGCCACCCGATATGTCATGATGCCTCATCCACTTTAAGTCACGATGGAAAGGCAAGTCATGAGCGAAGGCAGTCTGTTTGAAAAAGGCCTCAAGGTCCGCAAGGAAGTCCTTGGCGAAGATTACGTCAACAAGTCGATTGCCGGCGCCGATGAATTCACGCGCACCATGGCCGAGTGGTCGACGGAATTCTGCTGGGGCGCGCTGTGGACCCGGCCGGGGCTGGATCGCCGCACCCGCAGCATTATCAATCTCGCCATGCTCGGTGCGCTGAACCGGCCGCATGAACTTAAGCTGCATGTCAAGGGCGCGCTGAAGAACGGCCTGACCAAGGATGAGATCAAGGAAGTGCTGCTTCAGGTTGCGGTCTATTGCGGCGTCCCCGCGGGCATCGACGGCTTTCGCAACGCGCGTGAGGCCTTTAAGGAACTTGAGAGCGAGGAAGCGGCGAAGCGCGGCTGATTGCCGGCTTCACGGATGTTTCGGCAATGCCGTGCCGAGCGGATAGCGGACGGCATTGGGATAATTTGGGTCATTCGGACGGACGGCGGGCGTTGCTCGATGCGGTTCGCGTGAGTGCTTGCCACAGGCCCGCCCAGCTGCGTTTTCCGGCGGCGAGCGGGCTGATGCAGAACACCGGCGGCTCGCCTTCATTCCAGTAAATTGAAGCGAGTCAATCCGTCGACAGATCAACCCAATTGACGCTAAATAGCCGCAACAAGAAACGGGCGTTTCGGGAGACATCGTTGACGGCCAAATTCAAAATGAAACGCGACTATTATGGCGGCGGCCTGATGATGCTGATCGGGCTGGGCGCGGCCGTGGAGGGCAGCAATTACCATGTCGGCACGCTGGTGCGCATGGGGCCCGGTTTCTTTCCGGTTGCGCTCGGCGTCATTCTTGTCCTGCTCGGGATCATGATTGCCGGCACCGCTCTCGCTTCAACGGAGGGGGCTAACGATCGTTTTATGCCGGACGACCCACAGTGGTTCGGCTGGTTTTGCATCATCAGCGGTCCGATCCTTTTCATTATCCTTGGCGTCTACGGCGGGATGATTCCCGCTATCTTCGCCTGTGTCTTCATCTGCGCACTCGGTGACAAGACATCGACGCTCAAGGGGGCGCTGATCATGTCGGTGGGGGTCACGGTGTTTGGGGTGATCCTGTTCTACTATCTGCTGAAGGTGCCGTTTCCGCTGCTGCGCGGGATCACCTCATGATTGAAACCGCAATTCAGGATCTCTGGTACGGCTTCGGCGTCGCACTGGAACCCCACAACCTGATGTACTGTTTTCTCGGCGTGCTTGTCGGTAATCTTGTCGGCGTGCTGCCTGGCATGGGTCCGGTCGCGACGATTTCAATTCTGCTGCCGCTGACCTTCGGCATGAAGCCCGTTGCGGCGATCCTGATGCTGGCGGGCGTTTATTATGGCGCGCAATACGGCGGCGCCATCTGCTCGATTCTGCTGAATTTGCCATGTCACCCGCCGCATGCGGTCACCTGTCTCGACGGTTTTCCGCTGACGAAGCAAGGCAAGGGCGGCACTGCGCTCGGAATCACCGTCATCGCGTCGTTCGTCGGTGCCTCCTTTGGCATCACCGAGATGATCTTTCTGGCGCCGTTCCTGGTCAAGGTCGCGCTGCAATTCGGGCCGGCGGAGGTGTGTTCGCTGATGCTGCTCGGTCTGCTCGCAGGCTCTACGCTTGCGAAGGGATCGCCGCTCAAAGGTGTCGCGATGACCGTGCTCGGGCTCTTGATCGGCATTGTCGGGACGGACATCGAGACCGGAACGACGCGTTTTACGTTCGGTTTGTTGCAGCTCGACGACGGCGTGGAGATCATCGCGCTGGCGCTTGGCATGTTTGGCATCGCCGAATTCATGAACAGCGTCAATCAGACCGCGCCCATCGACATGAAGTATTCGAAGGTCAAGCTGGCGGACATGTTCCCCTCGAAAGCCGACTTGAAACTGGCGTTCTTTCCGATGATCCGAGGCACGTTGCTCGGCAGTCTATGCGCGCTGATACCCGGCACCGGGCCGACGATCGCTTCGTTCGTGTCTTATGCCACGGAGAAAAAAATCTCGAAAACACCTGAACGGTTCGGGCACGGCGCGATCGAGGGCGTCGCTTGTCCAGAGGCGTCGACGCATTCGTCGGTGCAGGGCGACTTCATTCCAACCATGAGTCTCGGCATCCCCGGCGATACGGCGATGGCGCTCCTGCTCGGTGCGCTGATCATTCAGGGCATCGTGCCCGGCCCGCAGCTCATCAGCCAGCAT
>JAFEFK010000846.1 GCA_018240625.1 Pseudomonadota bacterium | reverse complement strand
CCGGGATCGTGTGCGTTGAGCCCGTCATTGCCGCCATCGCCGACTTGTCTGATCGGATGCTGGTTCTGGATTTTGGCAGGAAGATCGCCGATAGCAAGCCAACCGAAGTTTTGAACGATCCGGTGGTGATCAAGGCCTATCTCGGAGAAGTTCAGTGACGTTTGGAACATCGTCCGCAGCAGACCATGTCGCCGATACACCCGCGCTGACCCTGGAGAATGTCACGGCCGGCATCGGCCCGCTCACGATTTTGCATGACCTGTCGATGGTTGTGCCGGCGAAGAAGATCGCCGTCGTCCTCGGCGCGAACGGCGCCGGGAAGACGACGCTGTTGCGCACGATCGCGGGCCTGCTGCCACCCCGCAGCGGGCGCATCTGTCTTTTTGGCGAACCCATTCACGGACGCCCAGCCCACCTCGTGACTCGTGCCGGCGTCGGACACGTCCCGAGCGGCCGGGAGTTGTTCCCCCGGCTGTCGGTTGCCGACCATCTCGACCTCGCTGGAAAGGTCTCAAGTCCAAGCCGCCGCGTCGAAATCAGGGAGCAGCTTCTGGAGATGTTTCCGGTTCTGGCGGAGCGTCTGCGCCAACCGGTCGGGACCATGTCCGGCGGCCAGCAGCAGATGGTCGCCATTGCCCGGGCCTTGATGACGGATCCACGGGTCCTGCTGCTTGACGAACCGTCGACCGGGCTTGCGCCCAAGGTTGTTCTCGCGGTCTTTGAGACGCTTCCCGTGCTGCGAGCCCGAGGTGTGAGCGTCATTGTCGCGGAGCAAAGCCTCACCCTCGGGTTATCGCACGCGGACGAAGCATTTGTTCTGGATCACGGTCGCGTTGTTCTTTCAGGCGCGGCGAGCGATCTGGCGCGCGACCATCGCGTCATAGACACCTATCTCGGCCGGTAGCCGTTGCAAGAGCAGCTTTTCGAATCATGCGACAGGCACAATGCAGATGCGTCCGCTCGCACGGGATAAAATCGACGTGCTGACTTGTACGGATAAGTTAAGCGCTATAAGCTGGTTCCTATCGATCAAGATGCGAGCTTGGACAGGCGACGTCCGGGCGCACAGAGCAAAGCGCTGCTGTTGATGCTGCAGATTCCTGAAACGATCCGGATTGTCGAAGTCGGGCCGCGCGACGGGCTCCAGAGTCTTCCGCAATGGATCGAGACCGACGTCAAAGTGCGAATGGTCGATCGGCTGAGCGACCTCGGGCTTCCCACGATCGAGGTGTCAAGTTTTGCTCACCCCAAAGTGGTGCCGAATTTGCGCGACGCCGAAGAGGTATTTGCGCGCATTCGTCGAGCGCCGGGGATCGTTTATAGAGGTCTGGTCCCCAATGCCCGGGGCGCGCAACGTGCCGCCGCGGCGAAGGTCGACGAGATGCTTGGTCTCATGACGCTGAGCGAGGCCTACACACAAAAAAATCAGAACATGTCGGTCGAGCAAGCCATCGACGAAAATCTGCTCGCATTCAGAACTGCTGACAAATGCTCGATTCCTTTTGTCATGGCGCTCGGCATGGCGTTCTGGTGCGCGTATGAGGGGCTCATCCCGGAGGAGCGTGTCCGTGCCGTGGTGGCGCGGCTCTACGACGGCGGTGTCCGCCGGTTTTATCTGGCCGGTTCGCTGGGGATGGAAGATCCGGCGCATGTCAACCGCCTCTTTGGGCGACTGATACGGGACTATCCCGGCGCGTCGTTTGGATTTCACGTCCACAATCTATCGGGCATGGCAACGGCGAATATCGTTGCCGCGCTCGACGCCGGCGTTGATTGGCTGGAGAGCGCAATTTGCGGCATCGGCGGAGGAATCGCGATGCCCAGGGAACTCGGCGCCGTCGGCAATTTTCCGACCGAAGATCTGATCGCGATGTTGTCCGTGATGGGAGTGAAGACCGGCATCGATCTGGAGCAGGTAGTGGAAGCATCGTCTGACGTGGCGCAGATGCTCGCTATCGCGCCGCAAAGTCACGCGGCTCGGGGCGCCACACGAAGACATGTCATGGAAGCAGGACGCAAAGTTTGACGAGTCCATTTTCTCGTTTCTCGCACGGACTTGTGCGGACCGAACCTTTCGGAGGCTGATCAATGACCATAGCAGATACAAGAGTGGCGCGGAAATTGGATGCCGAAGCGGCCCTCAAAGTGATCGACTGTGATGTTCATCCGACAGTGCGCGGTGGCTTGTCGGCGGTGTATCCCTATATGCCGAAAGCCTGGAGCAGGCGCTTTGAGCAAAAGAAGGCGTCGGTTCAGAGCGTCGCGCTCACGACGAAATATCAGCATCCCAACGGCGCGGTAGTCCGGGAAGATGCGCGTGACGAGAACGGCAACGTCGGCGGCAGCGATCCCAGCGCTGTCGTATCCGAGCATATCATTCCCTGCGCGATCGATTTCGCTCTCCTCAATTGCCTGCAAACCGCTTCACTATGCGCTGCGCTCGCATCAACGGACGAGAGCGTCGTTCTCGCTTCCGCCTTCAATGACTTTTTCCTCGAGGAATGGCTGCCTGTCGACCGGCGGCTGCGCTACGCGTTGACTGTTGCGTCTCTCGATCCGCAGGCGGGCGCTGCTGAAATTCGCAGGATCGGACGGCATCCGCAGGTTGCCGCGGTCGGATTGCCGCTGATCAATGTGCTGATGGGAAACCGCTACTGGTGGCCGATTTACGAGGCCGCGTGCGATGTCGGGTTGCCCATCTATGTCCATCCGAGCGGCGCCGACAGCATTTATCAAGGCGCACCGATGGCATGCGGCGGCATTCCGGATTCCTATTTCGAGCGTTACGTGACGCTGTGCCAGATCGCCGAGTCGAACGTGAACAGCCTGGTCTGCAGCGGAACGTTCGAGAAATTCACCGGTCTCAAGGTGATGTTCGCCGAACTCGGCTTCACCTGGCTCCTGCCTCTGCTTTGGCGGATGGACCGCACGTGGCGGCAATTGCGGCACGATACGCCCTGGGTCAAACGATCGCCGATCGACTATGTGCACGACCACATCCGGTTCACGACGCAGCCGCTCGATGAGCCGGACGATCCGGGACACCTTAAGCAACTGATCGAGATGATGGGGGCTGATCACCTCTGCTTCAGCAGCGACTATCCGCACTGGGATAACGACATGCCGAACCAGGCGCTGCGAATGCTCAGCCCGGGCGATCGGCAAAAGGTGTTTTACGACAACGCCGCAAAAATCCTGCGATTGGGTTGATCTCACATGTCGCTAACGACGGAAAACAAACCGCAG
>JAFEFK010000845.1 GCA_018240625.1 Pseudomonadota bacterium | reverse complement strand
CCGGCGCGGTGGACGTGCTGATCGTCGATTCGGTAGCGGCGCTGGTGCCGCGCGCCGAGCTCGAGGGCGAGATGGGCGACGCGCTGCCCGGCCTGCAGGCGCGGCTGATGAGCCAGGCGCTGCGCAAGCTGACCGCCTCCATCAACAAGTCCAACACCATGGTGATCTTCATCAACCAGATCCGCATGAAGATCGGGGTGATGTACGGCTCGCCGGAGACCACCACCGGCGGTAACGCGCTGAAGTTCTATGCGTCCGTGCGTCTCGACATCCGCCGCATCGGCGCTATCAAGGAGCGCGACGAAGTGGTCGGCAACCAGACCCGCGTCAAGGTGGTGAAGAACAAGCTGGCGCCCCCGTTCAAGCAGGTCGAGTTCGACATCATGTACGGCGAGGGCGTCTCCAAGATGGGTGAAATCCTCGATCTCGGCGTCAAGGCCGGTATCGTCGAAAAGTCCGGCGCGTGGTTCTCCTATGACAGCCAGCGTCTCGGTCAGGGCCGCGAGAATTCGAAGGCCTTCCTGAAAGCCAATCCCGATATGACCGCGAAGATCGAAGCGTCGATCCGGCAGAATTCTGGCCTGATCGCGGAACAGATTCTGGCAGGCTCGCCGGAGCGCGATGCCGACGGCGAGGAGCCGGCCGAGGACTGAGACTCGGTTCGCTGACGGTTGGTTTAAGGCGTTAAATTTCGAAGCCCGGCGGCGTAACGGCCGGGCCGGGTGTGATCCGAAAAGACGGGAATCCTTTTCGGAGGCGTACGTCACACCCTCGGAAGCAAACGGGCGTTGTGGATGTTGAGTTGCCGACATCCCCAGCGCCCGATTTGTTTTTTGGGAAAAACGGTTCTCGACTTACTCGCAAGTAATCACAGCGATGCCGCCGCTTTCGACGCGCCTGCTTCTCCCTCCTCCTGAAAGGGAGAGGGTTGGGGAGGGGTCGTTTGTTGTAGGAGCGGTCGCTTCGACCCCCACCCGGATCGCTGTGCGACCCGACCTCCCCCTTTCAGGAGGAGGTGACACAATATCAATTTACTCCGCAGCCTGCGCGTAGTCTTCCATCGGCGGGCATGAGCAGACCAGATTGCGGTCGCCATAGACGTTGTCGACGCGGCCCACCGGGCTCCAGTATTTATCGTTTCGCGACGTACCCGGAGGGAAGCAACCCTCAGCTCGCGTGTATGCGCGCGACCAGGCATCGTCGGCGATGTCGTGCACGGTGTGCGGGGCGTGGCGGAGTGGCGATGCCTCTACTTTCCAGCGGCCCGACTCGATCTCCGCGATCTCATGGCGGATCGCGATCATGGCGTCGCAGAAGCGGTCGATCTCCGCTTTCGATTCCGATTCGGTCGGCTCGATCATCAGCGTGCCCGCGACCGGAAAACTCATGGTCGGCGCGTGGAAGCCATAGTCGATCAGCCGTTTGGCGATGTCGTCCACGGTGACGCCCGCTTTGGCCTTCAATGCGCGGGGATCGATGATGCATTCATGCGCGACGCGGCCTTTCTCGTTGCGGTAGAGCACCGGAAAATGCGGATCGAGCCGCTGCGCGATGTAGTTGGCGTTGAGGATCGCGACCTCTGTCGCTTGCGTCAGGCCATCGCCGCCCATCATCAGGATATAGATGTAGGAGATGCTCAGGATCGAGGCCGAGCCGAACGGAGCCGCCGACACCGGGCCGACGGCGGACGGCGTTGCGCCATCGGTTGCGGGATGGCCGGGCAGGAAGGGCGCGAGGTGCGCCTTGACACCGATCGGGCCCATGCCGGGGCCGCCGCCGCCGTGCGGAATGCAGAAGGTCTTGTGCAGGTTGAGGTGACTGACGTCGGCGCCGTAGTCGCCTGGCCTGGACAAGCCGACCTGCGCATTCATATTGGCGCCGTCGAGATATACTTGGCCGCCATGGCCATGTACGATGTCGCAGATCTCGCGGATGTGCTCCTCGAACACGCCGTGCGTCGAGGGATAGGTGATCATGATCGCGGCCAATCGTTCAGCGTGCTGCGCCGCCTTTGTCTTGAGGTCGCCAACGTCGACGTCGCCGCGCTTGTCGCACGCCACCACCACGACCTCCATGCCGGCCATGCTGGCGGACGCCGGATTGGTGCCGTGCGCGGAGGAGGGGATCAGGCAGACGGTGCGATGCGAATCGCCGCGCGCAAGATGATAGCCGCGGATCGCCAGCAGGCCGGCATATTCGCCCTGCGCGCCTGAATTTGGTTGCAGCGAGATCGCGTCATAGCCGGTAATATCGATCAGCCACTGTTCGAGTTGCCTGAACAGCGCGTGATAGCCTCCAGCCTGTTCGCGCGGTGCGAACGGATGCATGTGACCGAAAGCCGGCCACGTCAGCGGAATCATTTCCGTCGTGGCATTGAGCTTCATGGTGCAGGAGCCCAGCGGGATCATGGCGCGGTCGAGCGCGAGATCGCGATCGCTCAGCTTCCGCATGTAGCGCAGCAGTTCCGTTTCCGAGCGATGCGCGTGAAACACCGGATGGGTCAGATAGGCGGTCTTGCGCTTGAGATCGGCGGGCAGCGTGTCGCGCGCACCGGCTTCAATGTCGGCATAGGACAGCGCGCCGCCGAACGCGCGCCACACGGCTTCGATTGTTTCGGGTGTGGTGGTCTCATCGAGCGCGATGCCGAGCGTGCTGTCGCTACCAATGCGCAGGTTGATGTTTTCGTCGCGCGCACGGGCGACGATCTCGTTCTGCTTGTCGCCCGCGTTGATCGTCAGCGTGTCGAAGAACGAGTCGTGCAACGGCACAAAGCCGAATTTTGCGAGGCCCGCCGCGAGCACAGCGGTGCGCCGATGGATGATGCGAGCGATTCTCGCGAGCCCCTCGGGGCCGTGATAGACGGCGTACATCGAGGCAATCACGGCCAGCAGCACCTGCGCGGTGCAGATGTTGGAAGTCGCCTTTTCGCGGCGGATATGCTGCTCGCGGGTTTGCAGCGCGAGGCGATAGGCGGGTGCCCCGCGTGAATCCACGGAAAGTCCGACGAGGCGGCCGGGCAGCGACCGCTTCAGCGTGTCGCGCACCGCCATGTAGGCGGCGTGCGGGCCGCCGTAGCCCATGGGAACGCCGAAGCGTTGCGCCGAACCGATCGCGATATCCGCGCCGAGTTCTCCGGGCGATGCGAGAAGCGTCAGCGCCAGGAGATCGGCGGCGACGATCGCGAGCGAGCCCTTTGCGCGCAGCGTGGCAATGGCCGGCCTGATATCGCGCACCGCGCCGGATGAGCCGGGATATTGCAGCACCGCGCCGCAGACATCCGCGCCGGCAAGGTCGGTGAGGGGATTGCCTACGATCAATCGCCAGCCGAGCGGCTCGGCACGGGTGCGCAACACGGCAAGCGTCTGCGGATGCACGTCGCGATCGACGAAGAACGCCTTGACGTGATGCGGCGCGCTGCGTTCGGCCAGCGCCATGGCCTCAGCCGCCGCAGTGCCTTCGTCGAGCAGCGAGGCGTTGGCGACATCGAGGCCGGTCAAATCGCAGATCATGGTCTGGAAGTTGAACAGCGCTTCCAGCCGTCCCTGACTGATCTCCGGCTGATACGGCGTGTAGGCCGTGTACCACGCCGGATTCTCCAGGATGTTGCGCTGGATCACCGTGGGCAGAATGGTGCCGGAGTAGCCTTGGCCGATCAGCGAGGTGAACACCTGATTTTGCGCGGCAAGGCGATCCATGTGCCCGAGCGCTTCGGTTTCGCTCAGCCCCTCGTTGTATTTCTTGCCGAGATCGAGCGGCCTCGTCTGCCGGATTGACGACGGCAGCGTCTCGCTCATCAGGGCGGCGAGGCTCGTGGCGGCGACGGTCTCCAGCATCGCGGCGATATCGCGCGGCGAAGGCGCGATATGGCGGCGCACGAAGGTGGTGGCGGGTTCTGGGTGCTTGTTGTTCTGAGTCATACGCTTTGACCTCATCGCTGGAGCGACTGAATCGATTTCCGTGCTTCGCTTCGTGCTCCCTCCCCCCTTGCGGGGGAGGGTTGGGGAGGGGGGCAGCCACAAGCTCAATGCCCGCGATACCCCCACCCCGACCCCTCCCCGCAAGGGGGAGGGGAGAACTAGGCCGTGTGCGCCTTGTAGGCGGCTTCATCCATCAGGCCGCCGAGTTCGCTCTTGTCTGATATCTTCAGCTTGAAGAACCAGGCCTTGCCGTCGGCATCGGAATTGACCAGCGCGGGCTCGGCAGAAAGCGCCTCGTTCACTTCCAGAACTTCGCCTGTGATCGGCGCGTAGACGTCGGACGCAGCCTTGACGGATTCGACGACGGCAGCGGCTTCGGCCTTCTTCAACTGGCGGCCGACCTTCGGCAGTTCCACGAACACGACGTCGCCGAGTTGCGATTGCGCGTAGTCGGTAACGCCGATGGTGGCGGTGTCGCCCTCGATGCGGAGCCATTCGTGATCGGTGGTGTACAAAACAGTCATGACAGATCCTCAACGCTTGTAGCCGTGGGGAACGAAAGGCATGGGCGAGACGCGCAGCGGCAGCCGCTGCCCACGAACTTCAGCAAAGACCGTGCCGCCGATGGTTGCGTGCGAGGCCGGCAGATAACCCATTGCGACGGGCGCATTCAGGCTCGGCCCGAAGCCACCCGAGGTGACGCTGCCGATTTGCTCGGCGGAGGTTGCATCGGCAAACAGCGCCGCGCCTTCGCGTACCGGCGCGCGGCCTTCGGGTTTGAGCCCGACGCGGCGGCGCGCCGCGCCATGCGCGAATTGGGGAAGGATGACATCTGCGCCGGGAAAGCCGCCGGCGCGCGCGCCGCCGGTGCGGCGGCTTTTCTGCACCGACCATTCCAGCGCGGCCTCGACCGGCGTGGTCGTCGTGTCGATGTCGTGGCCATAAAGACAAAGACCTGCCTCGAGCCGCAGGCTATCGCGGGCGCCGAGACCGATCGGCATCACGTCCGCGTCGTCGAGCAGCTTGGCGGCCAGCGCTTCGGCCTGATCCGCGGGAATCGAAATCTCAAAACCGTCCTCGCCGGTATAGCCCGAGCGCGACACGAAGCAGGCGACGCCGTCGACGCGATGCGGCCCGGCATCCATGAACTTCATCGCGGACGCCTCCGGGCAGAATTTCGCCAGCACGGATGCGGCCTTCGGGCCCTGCAAGGCGATCAGCGCGCGGTCGGCCAGCACCTCGATCGTGCAGATCTCAGAAAGATGCTTTCGCAGATGCGCCTCGTCCTCAATCTTGCAGGCGGCGTTGACCACCAGAAACAGGTGGTCGCCGAAATTCGCCACCATCAGGTCGTCGAGCAGGCCACCCGCCGTATTGGTGAACTGCGCGTAACGCTGCCGCCCCGGCGCAACGGCGAGGATGTCCTGCGGCACCAGCCGCTCCAGCGCCAGCGCGGCGTCCTCGACCTTGCCCGATTTGGGCCGCAATGCGATCTGGCCCATGTGCGAGACATCGAACAGGCCGGCTTTCGTCCGGGTGTGCAGATGTTCCTTCAGGACCCCCGCCGCGTATTGCACCGGCATGTCGTAACCGGCGAACGGCACCATCTTGCCCCCGCGCGCCAGATGCAGCGCGTGCAGCGGTGTTTTCAGAAGCGGTGTTTCGGTGTCGCGCGCAAGCATCAAGGGGTCCTCGCGGTTCGCAGGGACGATTCCCTGAAAACCTGTCGAAGCCCCATCTGTCGCTGTGCCTGAGAGTATTATCCCGTCGGCGGACCCGGCCGGACCATCGGGTCCATCAGGGTCTCTTTCCAGATGCTAACGAATCGCGCGGTCCTTCTGCCTGAGAGTTTCCGGGGCGGTTGCTCCTTCGGCGCCGTCCAACTTTTCTTCAAAAGCGGCCGGTCTCTCCCGACGCGACTTAAACTACCTAACGGGCGGGAGAGAACCACGGCTTCGCGAGACCTGTCAACGCGGTCGAACCGCCTATCAACGACTGCGGTGGTTGTTCCGGAACCCGTTTGCAGCCTGGATTGCGGCCGGAAACGGCGAGTCTCAGGTACGGGTATAGGTTCGTTAACACGGCGGCTTTAGTCCTTGGGGAAATTTCCTGAGAGGCTGCTGGATCGCTGATGAGAGATGAAGCAGACCATTCCGCTGCGCCTCTGCCGGCTGATGTTCGCGCGCGTCTCTACGATCAGGCGTTTGGCGATGCGCGCATCGGCGCATGGGAATGTGAGCTTGCGACGGAGCGTCTCACCTGGACGTCCGGTGTCTATGACATTTTTAGCTATCCGGCCGGCAATCCGCTACGGCGCGCCAGCATCGTCGATCTCTACATCGATGAATCCCGGCGCAACATGGAGCTGGCTCGGGCGGAAGTGATCCGGAGCGGCTGTGCGCTCTCGCTCGATACCGAGATCAGGACCTGGCGCGGCGAAAGCCGCTGGATGCGGCTCTCGATCAACGCGGTCGGAGAGGGCGCGCAACCGGCGCGCATTTTCGGCGCCAAACGGGACATCACGTCCGAGCGGCAGGCTCTGGAGGCCTTGCGGCAGCAAGCCGAAACCGACCCGCTGACCGGTTTGGCGAATCGCCATGTGTTCGAGGCGCGATATCGAGACGTCGTCCGCGACAGTCTGAACTATGGTTTCGCCTCGGCCCTGGTCCTGATCGATCTCGATCGTTTCAAAGAGCTGAACGATACCTGCGGCCATGAGGCGGGAGATGCCTGTCTGCGTGAAATCGCGATGCGTTTGAGACGGGCCTTTCGCGAGGCCGGCCTGGTTGCGCGATTGGGCGGCGACGAGTTCGCGCTCATCCTGCACACGCCTACCGATCCTGCGCGTATCACGCGGGCGCTGCAGAAAACTGCCGCCATGCTGTGCCGGCCGTTCTTCTGGAACGGCCTTCGCCTGGAAGTCGGTGCGTCGATCGGAACTGCGCTGGTCGGCCGCCCGCATCGCCGGCAGATCACCGAATTGTTCGCCGAGGCCGACGCGGCGCTGTATGCAGCGAAAGCCGCCGGCCGAAACAAGGTCCATGTGTTCGGCGACGAGGGGTGCCGTCGTTCGGCTCATCCGGACGTCGCAGCCTGACCACAGGCTGCCGACGGTCGAGGCCGGGCGGTCCTCCATCGGCATCCCCCGCGCGCCAAGCCTCTGATCCGTCTGCATACTTTCTGGACAGGGCGGTCACCCCCGTCTAAAAGCGGGCGCTGGGCAAATCCATCCTTTTCGGGGTGACACGCCGTTTGGGCGTAACGGAACAGACATGAGTGGCGTTAACGAGATCAGGTCGGCGTTTTTGAATTACTTCGCGGCGAACGGGCACGAGATCGTGCCGTCGTCGCCGCTGGTTCCGCGCAACGACCCGACGCTGATGTTCACCAACGCCGGCATGGTGCAATTCAAGAACGTATTCACGGGCCTTGAGAAGCGGCCGTACCAGCGCGCCACCACCTCGCAAAAGTGCGTCCGCGCGGGCGGCAAGCACAACGACCTCGACAATGTCGGCTATACCGCGCGTCACCACACGTTCTTCGAGATGCTCGGCAACTTCTCGTTCGGCGACTACTTCAAGGACCGCGCCATCGAGCTCGCCTGGAATCTCGTAACCAGGGAATTCGGCCTGCCGAAGGACAAGCTCACCGCCACCGTCTACGTCGACGACGACGAGGCGTTCGGCCTGTGGAAGAAGATCGCGGGCTTGCCGGACTCGCGGATCATCCGCATCGCAGGCGCCGACAACTTCTGGCAGATGGGCGATACCGGCCCGTGCGGACCGTGCTCGGAAATCTTCTACGATCACGGCGACAAGATTCCGGGCGGTCCTCCGGGCTCGCCGGATGAAGACGGCGACCGCTTCATCGAGATCTGGAATCTCGTGTTCATGCAATACGAGCAGTTGCCGGACGGCAGCCGTCTCAGCCTGCCAAAACCATCGATCGACACCGGCGCAGGACTGGAGCGCGTCGCCGCCGTGCTTCAAGGCAAGCACGACAACTACGACATCGACCTGTTCGTCGCGCTGATCCGCGCCATTTCCGAACTGACCGGCGCCGATCCTCACGGTCCGATGAAGGCGTCGCTGCGCGTGATCGCCGATCACCTGCGCGCATCCTCATTCCTGATCGCCGATGGCGTACTGCCGTCGAACGAAGGCCGCGGCTACGTGCTGCGCCGGATCATGCGGCGTGCGATGCGCCACGCGCAACTGCTGGGCGCGAAAGAGCCGCTGATGCATCGGCTGGTGTGGGCGCTGGTGCGCGAGATGGGGCAGGCCTATCCCGAACTGGTGCGGGCGGAGGCGCTGATCGAGGAAACGCTGCGGCTGGAAGAGACGCGTTTTCGCAATACGCTGGATCGCGGGCTGTCGATTCTCGAAGAGAAGAGCGGCACGCTGAAAAAAGGCGACATGTTCGACGGCGAGACCGCGTTCACGCTGTACGACACCTATGGTTTTCCGCTCGACCTGACGCAGGATGCGCTGCGCAACCGCGGCATATCCGTCGATATCGCTTCCTTCACCGACGCGATGGAGCGGCAGAAGGCCAAGGCGCGCGCGTCATGGTCGGGATCCGGCGAGGCCGCGACCGAGACGATCTGGTTTCCGCTGCGCGAAAAGCTCGGCGCCACCGAATTTCTCGGCTACGAGACCGAGACAGCCGAAGGTGTCGTTGCCGCACTTGTGAAGGACGGCAAGGAGATCGACAGTCTCAAGACCGGCGAGAGCGGCGCTGTGGTCCTCAACCAGACGCCGTTCTACGGCGAGTCCGGCGGGCAGGTCGGCGACCTCGGCGTTCTCACCGCCGACGGCATACGCTTTCGCGTCACCGACACCCAGAAGAAAGCGGGCGATCTGTTCGTGCATCTCGGCACCGTCGAGCAGGGCACCTTGAAACCCGGTGTGGCGCTGCTGCTTCAGGTCGATCATGCCAGGCGCTCGTCGATCCGCGCCAACCACTCGGCGACTCATCTGTTGCACGAGGCGCTGCGGCTGGTGCTCGGCGATCACATTGCGCAACGCGGATCGTTGGTCGCGCCGGAGCGGTTGCGGTTCGACTTCGTGCACAACAAGCCGATCACGCCTGAGGAGTTGCGGCGCATCGAGGACATCGCCAACGATGTCGTGCTCGAAAACGGCGAGGTGACGACGCGGCTGATGGGGGTGGACGACGCCCGCAACTCAGGCGCGCGCGCGTTGTTCGGCGAAAAGTACGGCGACGAGGTTCGCGTCGTCTCGATGGGCAACGCGGGCCGTGGCAAGAGCGAGCACGAGAAAAGCAACGCGCTTGGCTGGTCGGTCGAACTGTGTGGCGGTACCCATGTGCGGCGCACCGGCGACATCGGCCTGATTTCGGTGATCGGCGAGAGCGCGGTCGCCTCCGGCGTGCGCCGGATCGAGGCGCTGACCGGGCATCATGCGCGGCATCACGCCAACGACACCGTTCAACTCGCCAAAGCCGCGGCGGGCGAACTGCGCACGACGCTCGACGATATGCCGGCGCGGATCGCGTCGCTGATGGACGAGCGCAAGAAGCTGGAGCGCGAATTGTCCGAGGCGCGCAAGAAGCTTGCAATGGGCAGCGGCGGAGCAACGGATGCTTCGTCGGGCGCAGCCGGCGTGCGCGAAGCGGGCGGCGTCAAGCTGATGGCGCGCGCGGTCGAGGGCATCGAGATCAAGGATCTCAAGAGTCTTGTCGACGCCGGCAAGAAACAGATCGGCTCCGGCGTGGTGGCGCTGGTCGCGACCAGCGACGATGGCAAGGCCAGCGTTGTGGTCGGCGTCACGTCCGATCTCGTCGCGCGTTTCTCGGCGGTCGATCTCGTGCGCAAGGCCTCCGAAGTCTTGGGCGGCAAGGGCGGCGGCGGCAAGCCGGACATGGCGCAGGCCGGCGGTCCCGATGGAGCCAAAGCCAACGCGGCGCTCGACGCGATCGCAGCGGCGATGGGCGCGTAGTTCCGTTTCCTGCGGAATCACATTGCCTTGATCGGTGCGGCGATGAGTAGCCGCTAACCGGCTGGCATCTTGTTCGCCGATGCAACAAGATGCCTCATGCATCATAATACGCCCTTGATTTCCACGGTCGTGGTCGGCCTCGTGCTGGCTTTTATTCTGGGCGCGCTGGCGCAGCGCGTGCGCATATCGCCGCTGGTCGGCTATCTCCTGGCCGGCGTGCTGATGGGACCGTTCACGCCGGGATTCGTCGCCGACCAGAATATCGCTCATGAACTCGCCGAGATCGGCATCATCCTGCTGATGTTCGGCGTCGGCCTGCATTTCTCGCTGAAGGATCTGCTGTCGGTCCGCGCCATCGCGGTGCCCGGCGCGGTGGTGCAGATTTCGGCGGCGACGCTGATGGGCGTCGCGATGGGCTGGATGATGGGCTGGAGCGTCGGCAAGGGGATCATGTTCGGCCTCGCGCTGTCCACGGCATCCACCGTGGTGCTGCTGCGTGCGATGCAGGAGCGGCGGCTGATCGAGACCGAGCGTGGCCGCATCGCGGTCGGCTGGCTGATCGTCGAAGACATCGCGATGGTATTGACGCTGGTGCTGCTGCCTGCGACCGCCGGATTGTTGAACGGCGAATCGAGTGGCGGCGGACTGACCGCGCTCGCCTGGCCGCTCGCGCTGACGCTCGGCAAAGTCGCGGCATTTGTGGTGTTCATGCTGGTGGTCGGCCGCCGTGTGATCCCGTGGGTTCTGCACTACGTCGCGCACACCGGCTCGCGCGAATTGTTTCGCCTTGCCGTGTTCGCCATTTCGCTCGGCGTAGCGTTCGGCGCGGCAATTCTGTTCGACGTGTCGTTTGCACTCGGCGCGTTCTTTGCCGGCATGATCCTGAGCGAGTCCGAACTCAGCCAGCGCGCCGCCAACGAAACCCTGCCGTTGCGCGACGCGTTCGCCGTGCTGTTCTTCGTTTCGGTCGGCATGCTGGTCGATCCCGCGATCATCGTGAACGAACCGCTGCCGCTGCTGGCGACGCTGTTCATCATCCTGTTCGGCAAGTCGCTGGCCGCGTTCATGATCGTCCGGCTGTTCGGGCACCCGAACTCCACGGCGCTGACGATCTCGGCGAGCCTCGCCCAGATCGGCGAATTCTCCTTCATCCTCGTCAGTCTCGGCGTCAGCCTGTCGCTGATGACCGAGCGTGGCCGCGACCTCGTGCTGGCCGGCGCCATCATTTCGATCATGCTGAATCCCCTGTTCTTCGCGCTGCTCGATCGCATTCTCGCACGCCGGCAGGAGGAGGCTGTGCCGTCACGCAAGCCCGATGCTCCGCCGCGCGAGCCGCTGCGACATTCGATGCAGCGCGATCATGTGGTGCTGGTCGGGCACGGCCGGGTCGGCCGCGTAGTCAGCGTCGCGCTGCGGGCGAGCCGCACGCCGCTGCTGGTGATCGAGGACAATCCGGGTGCGATCAAACAGCTCGTTCAGGACGGCGTCGAGGTCATCAGGGGCAACGCCGCGGCGCCGGACATGCTGCAAGCGGCGAATGTCGGTGCGGCGCGGGGATTGTTGGTAGCTATCCCGGACGCCTTCGAGGGCGGCCAGATTGTCGCGAAGGCGCGCGCCATCAGCAAAAGCCTGCCGATCATTGCGCGCGCGCATTCCGAGGAGGAGATCGCGCACCTGAAATTTCATGGCGCGACGTCGGTCATCATGGGCGAAATGGAAATCGCCCGCGCCATGCTGGCGCTGCTCGACGTGGACCGGGTGGTGGCTACGACGGAGGCCGGCGCGCCGTCGGCGGCGTGAGCGTCAGGCGGTTCGCGGGATATCGCCGCCGAGTAACTCCCGCGTTGTCGCCGGGATCGGCGCCGGCCGGTGGGTTGTCTGATCGGTGTTGACCCAGACGATCTCGCCGGTTGCGAGCAGATCGTCGCGTTCTCTTTGAAAAATCGCCAGTTCGAACACGACACTTGAGCTGCCGATGCGCGCGACGCGCACGCCGACCTCGAGCTCCCAATCAAACCGGATCGGCGCCTTGTATTCGACGACGGCCTTGACGACGTGGAAATCCATGCCCGTCTTCCGGGCGTCGGCATATTGGTCGTAGCCGAGCGCGCGGAAAAATTCGGTGATGGCCGTGTCGTAATAGGTCAGGTAGTGCGCGTTGAACAGCACCCCCTGTCCGTCGATCTCCGAATACCGCACCCGGAACGGATGGTAGAACCGGAACTGATCGCGGGTCATGATCTGCAAACTCCGGCGCATTCGACGCGCTTGACGAAAAGGGCGCGGAGATCATCCGCGCCCTCCAGCCGAAACGGTCGCGGCGCGTTACTTCGCCATCGCCTTGGTGAGGTTATCGGCCACCTTGTCGAGGAAGCCGGTGGTGGACAGCCAGCGCTGGTCGGCGCCGACGAGCAACGCGAGATCCTTGGTCATGAAGCCGGCCTCGACGGTGTCGACGCAGACCTTTTCGAGTTTCAACGCGAATTCCGCCAGCGCCGCGTTGTTGTCGAGCTTGGCGCGATGCGCAAGCCCGCGGGTCCAGGCGAAGATCGAGGCGATGGAGTTGGTCGAGGTTTCCTTGCCTTTCTGATGCTCGCGATAGTGCCGGGTCACGGTGCCATGGGCGGCTTCGGCTTCCACGGTCTGGCCGTCCGGGGTCAGCAGCACCGAGGTCATCAGACCGAGAGAGCCGTAGCCCTGCGCCACGGTGTCGGACTGCACGTCGCCGTCGTAGTTCTTGCAGGCCCAGACGTAGCCGCCGGACCATTTCAGCGCGGCCGCCACCATGTCGTCGATCAGGCGGTGCTCGTAGGTCAGGCCCTTGGCTTCGAACTGGGTCTTGAATTCCCGGTCGTAGATGTCCTGGAAGATGTCCTTGAAGCGGCCATCATAGACCTTGAGGATGGTGTTCTTGGTCGACAGATAGACCGGATAACCGCGCAGCAGGCCGTAGTTGAGCGAGGCGCGCGCAAAATCGGTGATGGAATCGTCGAGGTTGTACATTCCCATCGCGACGCCGGAGCCGGGGGTCTTGAAGACCTCCTTCTCGATGACCGAACCGTCCTCGCCGACGAACTTCATCGTCAGCACGCCCTTGCCGGGGAACTTGAAGTCGGTGGCGCGGTACTGGTCGCCGTAGGCATGGCGGCCGATGATGATCGGCTTGGTCCAGCCGGGAACCAGACGCGGCACGTTCTTGCAGATGATCGGTTCGCGGAAGATGCAGCCGCCGAGGATGTTGCGGATGGTGCCGTTGGGCGACCGCCACATCTGCTTGAGGCCGAATTCCTTCACCCGGCCTTCGTCCGGCGTGATGGTGGCGCACTTCACGCCGACGCCGACTTTCTTGATGGCGTTCGCGGCATCGATGGTGACCTGATCGTCGGTCTTGTCGCGGTATTCCATCCCCAGGTCGAAATACATCAGGTCGATATCGAGGAACGGATGGATGAGCTTGTCCTTGATGTACTGCCAGATGATCCGGGTCATCTCGTCGCCATCGAGTTCAACGACGGGGTTGGTCACCTTGATTTTTGCCATGGGATTAAGGCCTTTGGAGTCGGGCGTTGCAGGGAGGATGGATGGCCCGGCCTATAGCACCGTGACGGCGGACGCGAAAGCCGAATGGGCCGCATTACTGCGCTGATTTTTCAGATGTTCTGACGTTTCCTCTCGACATGGCCCGGGCGGCTGCGCGGGCCATTGCGGCGGACGCCTTGGCGGCAGGCGCTCACCTTCCGCCGGAGATTCAACGAGATTCCATAAGCTCATTATTTTACTTGAGAAAAACTGATAAAGGCGCGATCCAAAGCGCGGCCGTTACGCCGTTGAATGAAAATCTCAAGACCCCAACCCTGGAAAGCGAAGCGAGATGTCCGGCACCGACAGGACAAAAACCGGCGTCGAGCACATCGGCCCCACCGTCATTCTGGTCGAACCGCAGCTCGGCGAGAACATCGGCATGGCCGCGCGCGCCATGGGCAATTTTGGGCTGACCCGGCTTCGCATCGTCAGGCCGCGCGACGGTTGGCCCAATGTTGCAGCGCAGCGCGCGGCCGCGGGCGCGGATCATATCCTCGACAAGGTCGAGCTGTTCGACACCGTCGAGGCCGCGGTCGCGGACTGCACGCTGCTGTTTGCGACCACGGCGCGCGCCCATGATCAGGCCAAGCCCGTGGTGGCGCCGGAGGCCGCCGCGCGCGAGGCGACCGCGCAGATCGCCGCCGGCGGCCACGCCGCGATTCTGTTCGGGCGGGAGCGCGCAGGCCTGCTCAATGAGGAGGTGGCGATGGCCGATCGCATCATCACCTATCCCGTCAATCCCGGCTTCGCCTCGCTCAACCTCGCGCAGGCCGTGCTGCTGATGGGATACGAATGGTTCAAGGGGGTGACGCAGGCAGCACTTCCCTTCGCCATGCCGGAACGCTCGGAGCGGGCCTCGCAACACCAGATGCAGGCGTTCTTCGACAATCTCGTCGGCGCACTCGACAAGGTGGAGTTTTTGCGGCCGCCCGAGAAGCGCGAGACCATGCTGGTCAACCTGCGCAACATTTTCACCCGCATGGAGCCGACCAAGCAGGATATGCACACCCTGCACGGCGTGGTGATGGCGATTGCCGAGGGGCGCAAGGGGCCGGCCAAGGGCGGCGTGCTCGACAGCGAGCAGGCGACGCGACTGCGGGTGCTGCTGGCGGAGCAGGGTACCGGAAGCGCCGCGACCGGAAATGAAAGTAGCTCGCTGCGCGGGCTGGCGCGGCTGCTGCGGCGAAATCCCACCGATGCCGAGCGCATCCTGTGGGAGGCGTTGCGATCCGATCGCCGCTTCGCCGGAAAATTCAAACGGCAGACGCCGGTCGGGCGGCAGATTCCCGATTTCGTGTCGTTCCCGCAGCGCCTCGCGATCGAACTGGCCAACGCCGACGAGTCTGATGCGATCGTGCGGGATCGCGCGGCGCGAACGGCGTGGCTGGAGGAACGCGGCTACCGCGTCATCAAGGTCGCAACACGCAGTGTCGAGCAGGAACTGGCGCAGGTCCTCGACGACATCGACCGGACCCAGCGCGACGCGCCTGAAACCCTGCGCGCGAAATCATAATGGCTGTGCTCGCAGATCTGGTTCGTTCGCCCCGCCGGACCGCGCTGGCGATCATCGCGGTCAGCCTCGTGTTCCATCTGATCGTGATGGCGACGCTGGGGCTCGGCGTCGACGAATGCTACACCATCAGCGTCGCGCACGATCTCAAACTGTCTTACTTCGATCATCCGCCGCTGCACTACTGGATCGCGCACGGGTTCATGCCCGTGCTCGGCGATGGACGTCTCGCGCGGCTGCCCTTTGTCGCGATGTTCACGGCGACATCATGGATGATGTTTCTGCTGACGCGTCAGCTTTACAGCGAGACCGCGGGCGCGTGGGCCGTGCTCGCGCTCAACCTCAGCGCCTTCTTCACGCTGGCGGGAGGATGGATTCTGCCGGACGGCCCGCTGATGCTATGCCTGGTCGCGGCCGCCTGGACGCTCGCGCGCGCGTTCTTTCCCCAGGGTGAAGCGCCGTCGCCGTGGCTGACCTGGATCGTCGCCGGTGCCTGGATCGGTCTTGCATGTCTGTCGAAATATCACGCCGCGCTTTTTGTGGCGGGCCTGTTTGTCTTCATGGTCACGTCGCGCCGCCGGGCGGTAATGCTGCTGCACCCCGCGCCGTGGGTTGGCGCTGTTGTCGCAGCCGTCATCGTGTCGCCGGTCGTGATCTGGAATGCGCAGCATGACTGGGCCTCGTTTGCGTTTCAGGCGGGACGCGCAGGCGGCGCGCACAGCTTTCCCAATGTCGGACGGATGCTGACCAATATCGGCGGGCAACTGCTGTGGATATTGCCGTGGATTTTCGTGCCGCTGGTCGTGGCCACCTGGCAAGCGGTGCGCGCGGGACGCCGGTCCGAAGCCTCATGGTTCGGCCTTTGCCTGGGGTTGCCCGCGATTGTCGTGTTCACGCTCAATCCGCTGTGGGGCAGCGTCGGCCTGCCGCACTGGCAGATGCCGGGCTGGCTGATGCTCTATCCGCTGTTCGGCGCCTACCTCGCAGCCCAGGCCACCGTCGGGCGGCGGACGCGCATCTGGGCCGCGACATCGGCAGGGTTGCTTATCGTGCTGGCGTCGATCGCCGACATTCATGCCGCGACGGGCGTCGGACGGCTGCTGTTTCCATCCGTGTTCGCAAAAGGCGACCCGACGCTGGAAGCCTACGAGTGGACGCCGATCCGCGGCCAGCTTGCCGCGCGCGGCCTGCTCGACCCCAGGCGTTTCATCGTCGCGGTGAACTGGATCGAGGCCGGCAAGATCGACCAGGCCTTGAGCGATACGATGGCGGTTCAGGTGTTCGGCGAGCGCAAGCAGTATGCCTACCGTGCCGATCCCGCCTCGTTCGTCGGTCGCGATGCGCTCATCATCGGCACGCCCGACCGGATCGCGAGCGCGGAGACCGGGTTATCGGGATATTTCGAGCAGTTGACAGAGTTGCCGCCGATCGTGTTCGGCCGCTCCGGCATGAGCGAAGTCACGCTTCGCGTGATCGCTGCGAAGCGCCTGACAAAGCCGCTGATCAAGCCGGGGACGTGATGGGGCGGTGGGGGCGGGCTTCGATTGCTTGCCATCCACCACGCGAGGGCTGCTGCGGCGCAATCCGACCGATGCCGAGCGCATCCTGTGGCAGGCGCTGACATCAGACCGCCGCTTTGCAGGCCAGTTCAAGCGGCAGACCTCGGTGGGGCGGCAGATTCCGGATTCGTATCATTCGTGGAGAGGGGCGCGATCAGACTGGTGAACCCGAACGAGAGCGAGGCTATCGCGAAGGACCGCGCCGCGCGGTCGGCGTGGCTCACCGCGCGCGGCTATCGCGTCGTGGAGATCGCGGCGGTGAAGGTGGAGGCGGATCTGGCGGGGGTGTTGGAGGAGTTGGCGAGGAGGATGGAGACAAATCGTTAGACAATGAGCCGTCGAATGATGCGCGCCAGCGGTTCTTCTTTCCCGCTGAAACTCTCAATCATTGCCTGCAGCATCGCGGGCGCATCGAGCCGAGCAAAATCGACTTCGTGTCCTGCCGCCGCCGCTAGCAGCTTCAAAAACGTGAGTTGCGTCCGTCCGTTCCCCTCGCGAAAGGCATGAATAGCATTCAATTCGGCGAGAAAGTGCGCCGCCTTCCCAGCGAATTCGTCCGCGTCAAGCCCGCGGAATTGTTTGGCTGCGGCAAGCTCTCCAAACACTTTGTTTAGCTGCGCCGCCATATGTTCCGGCAGGCAGAATACATTACCGCCCTTGGCTGTCCTGACGTTGCGCAACTCGCCCGCCCAGTCATATACGTCCTGATAGAGGTGTCGGTGAAGCGCGCAGTAATGCCGTTGATCGAGCTTACCTGACGGCAGCGGCTCTTCGGCGCGCTGAGATACGATGGCCTGTTCAAAATCGGTCAGTTCTTCCTGGGTTTGGAGGTCGAGCTTATTCTTCAGGACCGTCGTGCCCTCGTAGCAATTAGGGTCATCGAAGGCGTCATACATACTCACCGGGCAGCTCGCTTGAACCGGTCAATGATCGTCTGCCGCCGTTGCTCGGGGGTCATTTTCCGCCGGTCGAAATCAGCGAAGGCCTCCTTCATCTCATCGCTGAGGCGCAGCCCTTCGACTTCGCTGATCTTGGCGAATTCCTCGCGCGTAAGCCGCGCTGTCTTGTTTATTTTTTTCGGTTTGGTGGCCGGTTCGTCATCATCATCATCATCGTCCGTATCCGGGGTAGGCTTCGCCTCCGCACCGGCGCGCGACAGGTTGAGTTCGAGCAGCTTCGCCAGCGCATCCTCTTCGGAAATGTCGGTCGGCCAGCCATAGGCGTTGGCGACCGCGGCGTCGAGATCGCGATGCGCGTCGGCGAGCCATTGCGGGCGCTGGTTGTAGAGATTGGTCAGCGTGCGCTTCTTTAAGGTAGCGGCGGCTTCCTCGTTTTTCGGCAGGATGTGGTCGGGATAGCCGGGAACGATCTCGGGCACGATGTCGACGAGATCGGGCGGATTGAGCCAGGCGTTGCGCAGTTCGTCGAGACGCTTTGCAGCCTTGGCAATCGCGATGGCGCGAGAATCGTCCGCATAGGCCGCAGCCGGAATGTTCGGCGTTAGACCTTCGGGGAAGGGGAAGGTTTCGAAGGTGGTCGAGGGCGTGTACGTCCGGCCCGCCCCCCTAACGCCGCCGTTATACATTGCCCAACTCGTGTGAAATCTGGAACTAAGTAT
>JAFEFK010000844.1 GCA_018240625.1 Pseudomonadota bacterium | reverse complement strand
CCGCGCGTGAGCATCCCGTATCATGCTCTGCAGCCAGAAAAAAGACGCGACGCGGGCGCCGCGCGTTACCGGCGTTACCAGATGCAAACTGGACGCAGGATAAAGTACGAGATCGCCGGCCGGCAGCTTCACCTCATGTGAGCCGTAGTTGTCCTCGACCACCAGTTCGCCGCCGTCATAGTCCTCCGGTTCGGAGAGAAACAGCGTCACCGACAGATCGGTCCGGATCCGCATTCCCGTGAGACGATCGCCACGCACCGCATTGTCGACGTGCACACCGAAGTGATGTCCGTCGGATGCGACGTAACGATTGAACAGCGGCGGAAAGATTTGCAGCGGGATCGCCGCCGAAATGAACTGCGGATTCGAGGTCAGCGCCGAAATGATCCGGTTGCCGAGCGTCCGCGCCACCGCGCTGTCCGGCGGCAACTGCTCGTTCCGCTTGACCAGCGCCGACTGCGCACCCGCCGTCGAGCGGCCGTCTTCCCAGTCGGACGCATCCATGATGCGGCGAAAGTCCGCCACATCATCCTTGCTCAAGACGCCGGGAATACAGATCAACATGGTTCCGCATCCCCGGACCTGGATCGGTCAGTAACGCGCCGACAGCGTTACGTAAGCAGCACGGCCTGGTCCTTCCAGCACGAACGGCGTCGCGCTCTGATACAGCGCGTCGTAGTAGAGCTGATTGGTGATGTTGGCGACAAACGCCTTGATCTTCCAGTTCTTGTTGATTTTGGCTTCAACGAAGGCATCGAAGCGCCAGTAGCTCGGCAACGACGTACCCTGGTTCGCGGCCAGATAGGTACCGCCGTAGATCTTCGAGCGATAGGTCGCCTGACCGCCCAGCTCCCAGATATCGGTCAACTGATACTTGGTCAGAACGTTGAACGACTGATGGGCGACGTTTGCCAGTTGCAGGCCGACATTGCTCGGGTAGATCAACGGCTGCGCCGAGGGGATCAGCGACTTGGTGACTTCCGACTGCATCAGGACGATGCCACCGAACACGCTCCACTTGTCGGTGATCTTGCCAGCCGCCTCGATATCGATACCGCGGATGTGATAGGCCGCACCTGCGGAAATACAGGACACGGTTCCAATGGTGCCGGCCGGATAAGGACAACTTGGCGTGGCAGCCGCCGCGCTCCCGATGTTCTGAGCCTCACGCGCGTTGTCCTTCCACGTTTCGAACAGCGCGCCCGAGACCAACAGATGACGATCGAACAACTCCCACTTGGTGCCGATTTCGGCGGCGCGATTTCTCTCCGGCCCGAAGATCTGGTTGGAGTTGCCGTTGAGGATCGGTGTAAGTCCGCCATAAGCCGTGCTGGTGCCGCCGAATTCAGCACCGACCGGATTCGAGGATGTTGCGTAGGCGGCATAGACGCTCGCATAGGGCAGCGGCTTTACGACGATACCCAGATTGTAGTTGGTCAGGCCGGAATCGAGCGACTGCGTGCCGAAGGTGCCCGCCTTTCCGTTGACCGTACCATAACCGCTGGTGCCGATGCCGTAATCGTCGTAGCGGATGCCGCCGTTCAGGATAATGAAGTCGTTATAATTGGCGGTGTCGAGCACATAGACGCTCTTGGTGTCGATGTTGATCTTGGTCGGTAGACCCGCCAGCGCCGGCGTCGTGCCGAACGGCAGATCGGTGAATTGCGGATTGAACACGTTGATGCCGGTCAGCGATCCCGACCCGCTGAACCCACCCGGCAAGGCTTCCGAACTCAGCCCGGAATACTTGTCGATGCTGGACCTCTCATTCGATATCTCGACTCCCGCAAGCGCGGTGTGCTTCCAGCCGCCGGTGGCGAACTTGTAGGTCGCTTCGGTCTGGTTGGCGATGACGTCGGTCGGCTGATAGCGGCTTTGCGGATTGGCGCTGAGCGTCCAGAGCGCGGGGTTCGGATTGGTGACCACCGGACCTTCCGGCAGCGTCCCGATATAATTCAGCGTGGAATGCTGGGCACGCGTCTTGTTGGTGAGGAGAATATCAGGCGTCACCTGCGCTTCGAGGTTCAGCGTTCCGATATCCTGCCGGTAGGTCTGGAAGTCGCGATTGACGAACCCGTAGAAGTTATTGCGGTTGACGCCGTACTCCGGGAACGGCCCGCCTGCGGTCGAGTTATAGAACGTCCCTACAAGCCCGCTGCTTGGCCGATAGTAGGGTACGCCGAAATCCGGAATGCCGCTTAGATCGGTGTGAATGTAATTGGCCTGCACCTTGATCGCGTCGATCGGTTTCCACGTTAGGGCTACGAAGCCGCCGTTGCGGTCGTCCGTGATGCGGTTGCGCCCGGCGACATCGGCATCCTGGAACAGGCCGCCCGCGCGAATGGCCAATGTCGGGCTGATGACCTGATTGACGTCAAGCACCACCCGCTTGGTCTGATCGGTGCCGAACGTCGTGTCCATGTTGTAAAAACTCTTGTCGGTCGACGCCTGCTTGGTCACGATGTTGATCGCGCCGCCGGTCGTTCCGCGGCCTGCAAACGACGAGCCGGGCCCGCGCAGAATCTCCACCTGCTCGGTAAAGAAGTTTTCGCGGACGCTGACGCCGGCATCGCGAACGCCATCGATGAACACGTCGTTGCGCGCGTCGAGGCCGCCGATAAAACAGCGGTCGCCGAACGCATTGCCGCCCTCCCCGGTGCCGAGCGTGACGCCGGCGGTGGTACGCGCCACGTCCTTCAGCAGCGTCGCGTTCTTGTCGGCAAGGACTTCCTTGCTGAGCACGGTCACAGTCTTCGGCGTATTCAGCAGCGGCTCGGGAAATTTGCCCGAAGCCTGCACGCGATCAACCTTGTAGGGCGCGGCCGCATCCGCATAGGGATTGCGATCCGCCGCAAGATCGCCGGCGTTGGGAAACGGAACCGGCGCGACTTGCGCCGGCTGGTTTCTCTGCCGCGCCGCGCGGCGGAGCGCGGTACGCGCTCTCACCTGCTCGGCGGTAGGACGCGCAGCGGGACGCGGCCGGGCGACCGGGGCATCGATCGTTACCGGCGGGAGGCTGGATTGCTGCGCTTCAGCGGCGGCGGGAAAAGAGGCGGCGGCGATGAGACCTGCAACGGCGGAAATCTTGCCTGCGGAATTGTTGTCAGATGAGCTATTGATCTGATCGGGCGCTGCGATTGTCCGCAACGACCTCGGCATCCTTGCACTGCTCATAACGCGCCCCTGTCGATAGAACTCAATTTGCGCAGTTAAGTCCGCGCTGAAGTGTCCCATCCGGGGAGTATCGGCCAAGGTTTTGAGGGTCAATGCGATTTGTCAAATTTGCGGCGCTGGTTTGTTTGAATCTGTCCAGATCATAATCGTTCTAAACTTCAACCTTGAACCGTTCTAAACTATCGCCAAGGGATATTGCCGAGTGCTAGCAGAAGTGCCCTGAATTCAGGGCTTTCCTCAACTTTCGCTTGGCGGCTTCATCAGCGACATCATTTCGTCGACGGCTTTCTGCGCAACGCTTCGGATACGGTCGGTATCGTCCGCTCCGCCGATGTTGACCTGCCGCACGACGGCTTTGATCTCGTCGCGAAAATCGCTGAGAAAGCGCAGCGGATCGGGCGAGGCATTGGCAACACGCGCAATCAGCCCCGTGATCATGATCTGACAGGCGATCATACGGCCATTCAATTCGTCCATGTCGGCTCCCTGCGAGTGTGATGGTTTCAGAAGTTCGCTTCATTGCCCCAGCGAGTCCGTCAAGCGAACTTCTGAACCTAAACCACATTCGAATCATAGATTGCTAGTGTCCCGAATCCGAAGTTCGCCTCATTATGCAGCACCCTCATAGCGAACTTCGGATTCGAAAGGACACTAGAAAATTACGATTCTAGTGTGGTTTAGGTTCAGAAGTTCGCTTGAAGAGT
>JAFEFK010000843.1 GCA_018240625.1 Pseudomonadota bacterium | reverse complement strand
AAGTAGTGGATGTACTTCGTATAGAGCACGAGTCCGAGTGCTTCGGTGTTGCTGACATTGCCGGGAATGGCCGCGGTAATCGATTTCGTCACCGTCGGATTGATGACCCAGCCACCGACCACGAGCAGCAATTCCAAAAGAAAGATCGCGCCGATCACGAGGCCGAACGGCAGGTACTCAAGAAAGCCTTCGCGTAGCTCGGCGAAATCGACATCCAGCATCATGATGACGAACAGGAACAGCACCGCGACCGCGCCGACGTAAACGACGATGAGGATCATCGCGAGGAACTCAGCGCCCATCAGGATGAACAGGCCGGAGGCGTTGACAAACGCCAGGATCAGGAACAGCACGGAGTGCACGGGGTTGCGCGATGAAATGACCATCGCGGCGGAGGCCACGCAGACACCGGCGAACAGATAGAAGAACAGCGCGGGAAGGATCATGCGCGCATCCCCAAGCTACTGATCGCAAAGCCCGTGGTGAATGCAGAACTGTTCCCTCCCCCCCTGTGGGGGAGGGTCAGGGAGGGGGGGATGCCGCGAGCGCAGGACGTGGGGTTTACCCCCCTCTCCACCTCTCCCCCACAAGGGGGGAGAGAGCCGGTCGCGCCGAAGGCTGCTCCGTACATCAACATGCCCTCACCTCACCGGTACGGAGCGTCGAGTTCGATCGCTTTCGCAATCTCGCGCTCCCAGCGGTCGCCATTGGCGAGCAGTTTCGCCTTGTCATAGTAAAGTTCCTCACGCGTCTCGGCCGCGAATTCAAAATTCGGCCCCTCGACGATCGCATCGACCGGGCACGCTTCCTGGCAGAGCCCGCAATAGATGCATTTCACCATATCGATATCGTAGCGCACGGTGCGGCGCGTGCCGTCGTTGCGGCGCGGGCCGGCCTCGATGGTGATGGCCTGCGCCGGGCAGATCGCCTCGCACAGCTTGCAGGCGATGCAACGTTCCTCGCCGTTGGGATAGCGGCGCAGCGCATGCTCGCCCCGGAAGCGCGGCGAGATCGGCCCCTTCTCGAACGGATAGTTCAGCGTCGGCTTCGGCTTGAAGAAATAACGCATGGCGAGAACGAACGCCGATACGAATTCGGAAAGCAGAAGCGAACGGGCAGTTGCGTTGACACTCATGACAACCTCACTTCGGCGCAAGCTGGGCGAACTGCAGCACACCCGCGACGATGACCACCATCGCCAGCGAGAGCGGCAGGAACACCTTCCAGCCGAGACGCATCAATTGATCGTAGCGGTAGCGCGGCACGATCGCCTTCGCCATCGCGAACAGGAAAAACATGAAGAACAGTTTTAGCGCGAACCAGACGATGCCCGGCACCCAGGTGAACGGCGGCAGGTCGACCGGCGGCAGCCAGCCGCCCATGAACAGGATCGCGCCCATCGCGCACATCGTGGTGATGGCGACATACTCGCCGAGCATGAACAGCAGGTACGGCGTCGAGCCATACTCGACCATGAAGCCCGCGACCAGTTCGGATTCCGCCTCGACCAGATCGAACGGCGGGCGGTTGGTTTCAGCCAGCGCCGAGACGTAGAACACCACGAACATCGGAAACAGCGGCAGCCAGTACCAGTTCAGGAACGTCAGCCAGGGCAATCCGATCAGGCTGCCGAGACCGCGCGCATGCTGCGCCTCGACGACCGACGACAGGTTCAGCGAGCCGGCACAGAGCAGCACGGTGATGATGACGAACCCGATGGAGACTTCGTAGGACACCATCTGCGCCGCCGAACGCAACGCCGCGAGGAACGGGTACTTCGAGTTCGACGACCAGCCGGCCATGATGATGCCGTAGATCGACAGCGACGAGATCGCGAAGATGTAGAGAATGCCGACATTGATGTCGGAAATGACCCAGTTGAGGTTGACGGGGATCACCGCCCACGCCGCCAGGGCGAGCACGCAGGACACCAGCGGCGCCAGCAGGAACACGCCCTTGTTGGCGCCGGACGGAATGATCGGCTCCTTCAGCACGAACTTCAGAAGGTCGGCGAACGACTGGAACAATCCCCAGGGACCGACGACGTTGGGTCCACGCCGGATCTGCACAGCCGCCCAGATCTTGCGGTCGGCCAGCAGGATATAGGCAATTGCGATCAGCAGCACGACGAGCAGCAACACGCTCTGCGCGACCATCACGATCAGCGGCCAGAGAAAACCGGTCCAGAATGCGCTTGCGAAGAATTCGGCCATCACGTCACTCCGCTGCCGTCAGCATGTGCCCGGAGGCAAGGCGCGAACATTCCGCCATCACAGCCGAGGCCCGCGCGATCGGGTTGGTCAGATAGTAATCGGCCACCGCCGCCTTGAATGGCGCCTTCTCGATGTTGCCGCCCTTGCCGGCAAGCGCCTTGATCGCGTCGGAATCACCGGCCTCGATCTGGTCGATCCGCATCAGATGCGGCACGGCCTTGAAGATCGCCTGCCGCAGCGCGCCAAGTGAATCATAACCGAGCTTCTTGCCTAAAGGTTCGGACAGCGCGCGGATGATCGCCCAGTCCTCGCGCCCCTCGCCCGGCGGAAACGCGGCGCGGTCCGCCATCTGCACCCGGCCCTCGGTGTTGACGTAGATGCCGGTCTTTTCAGTGTAAGCGGCGCCCGGTAGAATGACATCGGCGCGGTGCGCGCCGGCATCGCCGTGGGTTCCGATATAGACGACGAACGCGCCGTCCGGCACCCGGATTTCGTCTGCACCGAGCGAAAACAGGATATCGAGCGCGCCAGGCACGATCATCTGCGCGACGTTCAGGCCGCCAGCTCCGGCCGCGAAGCCGATGTCCAGCGCGCCGACACGCGACGCCGCGCCCTGCAATACCGCAAAACCGTTCCAGCCGTCCTTCACCGCGCCGATGTCGGCGGCAAGTCTCGCAGCCGCCGCCAGCACCGCCCTGCCGTCCGGACGCGAGGTTGCGCCCACGCCCACCAGCACGATGGGATTTTTGGCGCCCTTCAGCACATCGAGGAACTTGTTCTTGCCGGCAGCCAAGTCTGCGAGCGACTCCGGGCCCGCGCCGAGATAATCATGATCGTAGGTCAGATCGGTCTTCTCGCCGATCACGCCGATCTTCAACTGTCCGGTGCGCCAGCGCTTGCGGATCCGCGCATTGAGAATGGCGGCTTCCTTGCGCGGATTGGAACCGACAATCAGCAACGCATCTGCCTGCTCGATGCCGGCGATGGTCGGATTGAAAATATAGGAGGCCCGGCCCAGCGCCGGATCGAAGGCATCGCCGCCCTGGACCGCGAAATTGACCGAGCCGAGTTTCGACAGCAGGTCCTTCAGCGCGAACATTTCCTCGACCGCCGCGAGATCGCCGGCAATGGCGCCGATCCTTTTGGCATCGGAACGCGAAACCTTCGCCGCGATCGCGGCAAATGCCTCCTGCCACGACGCCGCGCGCAGTTTACCGTTCTCGCGGATGTACGGACGATCGAGCCGCTGCGTGCGCAGGCCGTCGACGATGTGGCGGGTCTTGTCGGAAATCCACTCCTCGTTCACGGCCTCGTTGACGCGCGGCAGGATGCGCATCACTTCACGGCCGCGCGTATCGACCCGGATGGCGGAGCCGACCGCGTCCATCACGTCGATGGACTGGGTCTTGCCGAGCTCCCACGGCCGCGCCGCGAACGCATAGGGTTTTGAGGTCAGAGCGCCCACCGGGCAGATATCGACGAGATTGCCCTGCAACTCCGACGTCAACGCCGACTCCAGATACGTTGTGATCTCCATGTCCTCGCCGCGGCCGGTCGCGCCCATTTCCGGCGCACCGCAGACTTCGGCGGAAAAACGGACGCAGCGCGTGCACTGGATGCAGCGATTCATCGAGGTCTTGACCAGCGCGCCGAGATACTTGTCTTCGACGGCGCGCTTATTTTCGGCGAAGCGCGAGGTGTCGACGCCATACCCCATCGCCTGATCCTGCAGGTCGCACTCGCCGCCCTGATCGCAGATCGGACAGTCCAGCGGATGGTTGATGAGCAGGAACTCCATCACGCCTTCTCGCGCCTTGCGCACCATCGGCGAACGCGTGGAGATTTCCGGCGGCTCGCCCTTCGGTCCCGGGCGGCAATCGCGCACACCCCACGCGCAGCTCGCGACCGGCTTCGGGCCGCCCTTCACTTCGACCAGGCACATCCGGCAGTTGCCGGCGATGGACAGCCGCTCATGATAACAGAAGCGCGGAATCTCGGCGCCCGCGGCCTCGCACGCCTGAAGCAGCGTGTACTCCGGCGGCACTTCGATTTCCTTGCCATCGACGATGAGCTTGATCATGGCCTCAGGTCTTCCTCAACTTGCAGTCTGGAGCGGTCACGCCGGCTTTTTGCATCTCGGAGGCGATCCACTGCTGCGTGGTCGCGCTGTAGGTTGTCAGATACGCCGGCTCGGCCGCGTTCTTTTCGCATAAAAAAGGCAGGTGCCCTTTCAGGTCGTAATCGCACGTCGCCTGCCACTCGCGCTTGTTCACAAACGCGCCGATGGCTTCCTCGCAGGCATACAGGAAATACGACACGTAGGTTTCGTACTGAACCAGATCGTTCGGCGGCCCCGCCTTGATCTTGTCGAGGTCCGGCTTTGAGTATTGCGGATTCTTGAACTCGAGATCGTTGTAGGCCTGATAGATTTGGCGCGCACCCGCCTCGTGCGCGTTCCGTCCGAGCACGTTGACCTGAAGCAGGATCGCAGCGAACCCCAGCAGCGCGACGGCCGCCTGGGCGATCTGCCCGGCGGTTCCGTACTTCTGCCACCAGTGGACGTACGGTTGCGACATCGTCCTACTCCGCCGCGACCATATGATCGGGATCGAGGATACCCTGATCGTCGAGGTCGGCCTTGTGCGAATATTCGTCGATGCGTGCTTCGATTTCGTGACGGAAATGAGCGATCAGGCCCTGGATCGGCCAGGCCGCGGCATCACCGAGCGCGCAGATTGTGTGACCCTCGATCTGCTTGGTGACTTCCAGCAGCATGTCGATCTCGCGTTTGTGGGCGCGGCCTTCGGCCATACGGGTCAGCACGCGCCACATCCAGCCGGTGCCCTCGCGGCACGGCGTGCATTGGCCGCAGCTCTCATGCTTGTAGAAGTACGAAATACGCGCGATGGCCCGGATCAAATCGGTCGACTTGTCCATCACGATCACAGCCGCAGTGCCCAGACCCGAGCGAAGTTTGCCGAGGCTGTCGAAGTCCATCGGCGTGTCGATGATCTGCTCGGCCGGCACCATGCGCACCGACGAGCCACCAGGAATGACCGCCTTCAGGTTGTCCCATCCGCCGCGGATTCCGCCGCAGTGGGTGTCGATCAATTCGCGGAACGTGATCCCCATCGCCTCTTCGACGTTGCAAGGCCGTTCGACATGCCCGGAGATGCAGAAGAGCTTGGTGCCGACATTGTTGGGACGGCCGATGCCTGCGAACCACGCAGCTCCTCGGCGCAGAATATCGGGAGCAACCGCGATCGACTCGACGTTGTTGACCGTCGTCGGACAGCCGTAAAGGCCGACGTTGGCGGGGAACGGCGGCTTCAGCCGCGGCTGGCCTTTCTTGCCTTCGAGGCTTTCCAGCAGCGCGGTTTCCTCGCCGCAGATGTAGGCGCCCGCGCCATGGGCGACATAGAGGTCGAACGGAAAGCCGTGGATGTTGTCCTTGCCGATCAGCTTGGCCTCATAGGCCTCGTCGATGGCGGCCTGAAGATGCTCGCGTTCCCGGATGAATTCGCCACGCACATAGATGTAGCCGGTGTGTGCGTTCATGCCGACGCCCGCAAGCAAGCATCCCTCGATCAGGAGATGCGGGTCGTGCCGCATGATCTCGCGATCCTTGCAGGTGCCCGGCTCCGACTCGTCCGCATTGACCACGAGATAGCTCGGGCGGCCGTCGGAATTGTCCTTCGGCATGAACGACCATTTCATGCCGGTCGGAAATCCGGCCCCGCCGCGGCCGCGCAGGCCCGACGCCTTCATCTCGCTGATGATCCAGTCGCGGCCCTTGTCGACAATCGCCTTGGTGCCGTCCCACGCGCCACGCTGGCGCGCTCCGGCCAGCCGCCAGTCGTGGAGGCCGTACAGATTGCGGAAGATGCGGTCCTTATCGTCGAGCATCAGGTCTTGCCCTTTTTGGTCGCGTCATCGGCGGGCGCTTTGGGCGCAGGACTTTCACGCCGGCTCGCGGAATCGCTTGGCTTCTTGGCGTCCGAATCGGTCAACGCCGGCTGAGCTTTGGCCGGGCCTCCACCCTCGCCTTTCGCAGCCGGCGTGTTCAATGTGGTGGGACCGCCGGTGGGCGCGGAGAACTGACGGCCGTTCTGGGGACCGGGATTCGGCGGATTGCCCGACGCAAACCCATCGAGCACCTTGCCGAAGTTTTCCTTTGTCAGGTCTTCGTAGGTGTCTTTCCAGATCAGCACCATCGGCGCATTCACGCAGGCGCCGAGGCACTCGACCTCTTCCCAACTGAAATCGCCGTCCTTGGACAGATGGAAGGGATCGTGATGGATGCGGCTCTTGCAGACATCGAGGATATCCTCGGCGCCGCGCAGGCGGCATGGCGTGGTGCCGCAGACCTGGATGTGCGCCTTCTTGCCGACCGGCTGTAGCTGGAACATGGTGTAGAACGTCGCGATTTCCAGCATGCGGATGTAGGGCATATCCACCATGTCGGCGACCGCGCGGATCGCGGCTTCCGATATCCAGCCGTCGTGCTGCTCTTGCGCGCGCCACAAGATCGCGATGGCCGCGGACGCCTGGCGGCCCGCCGGATATTGCTCGATCTGCTTTTTGGCCCAGGCCAGATTCTCCGCGGAGAATGCAAAACTCGCGGGCTGTTGTTCTTTCGGTGCCAGGCGGCGAACGGACATTGCTCAGATCTCTCAGTGAACGCGGCGCGAAGCTGTGTTCAGTCGGTTAAAACGGTCGAGCCAGAACGCGCTCGAAGTCCCGAACACGTTGTAGCCAACGTGCGAGGCGACCTTGATGCGATCGAGGATGGACAATTCAGACAACGTTTCGAAGCGGTCGCTGGCGGGATCGTGCACGATCAGCTTCAACGGTGTCTGCTCGAGGATGTAGCGCGACACCGTGTGGTTGGGATCGTTGCCATGCTCTTCGCACAGGATGACGGCATCGCCTTGCAGCACGCGGGTGCCGCCTTTGATGGCTTCGATCTCGACACCTTCGACGTCGAGTTTGATGAGGTATTTGCCGTCGGGCGATATCTTGCCGTCGTCGAGCAGGTTGTCGAGCGCCAGCACCGGCACTTCCTCGCCACCGGCATCCACACCGCCTGCGATGCTGAAAGCCTCATGCTTGGTGCCGGACAAACGCGCCATGCCGCGCGTCGCGCCAATGGCGCTCTTCATCACCTCGAAGCGATTGCCGTTGATCGCAGCGTTATTCGACAGCTTGGCGAAATTCGCCGATGACGGTTCGATCGCGACCGCGTGACGCGATCCGAACGGTTTGCTGGACACCAGCACCGACCAGTAGCCGTAGTTGGCGCCGCAATCGAGCAGCGTATAGTCAACGTCGGCGGAGTCACGGAACAGCAATTCGAGTTCGTCCTCGTATTTGAAGGACCGATTCAGCAGCTTGCTCCAGTAGCCGTCACCATAGGGGAAGGCGAACGTCGCATCCGGGTTGAGCTTGATGGCGATATCGCGCTCCGGCAGCGTCCTGCGCAGCAGGTTGGCGCAACTGTTGTAGCCGCGATGCGAGAACAGCGACGAGACCTTGGAGCCCGCCACCAGAGCCAGCGCCGCCATCCGCTCCCAGGGATTGGCTCCCTCGAGAACGCCGGAGGTCCGGTCAAACTGGATCGGCGGCTGCGCCATCACCGGTCGACCTCTCCGAAGACGATGTCGAGCGAACCGAGAATGGCCGACACGTCTGCCAGCAAGTGGCCCTTACATATAAAGTCCATTGCCTGCAGATGAGCGAAACCCGGCGCGCGGATTTTGCACTTGTAGGGCTTGTTGCTGCCATCGGACACGAGATAGACGCCGAACTCGCCCTTCGGTGCTTCCACGGCCGTGTAGACTTCGCCTTCAGGCACGTGGAAGCCTTCGGTGTAGAGCTTGAAATGATGGATCAGCGCTTCCATCGACCGCTTCATCTCACCGCGACGCGGCGGGAAGATCTTGTTGTCCTCGATCGCGACCGGCCCCTGCCCGTCGGCAGCGCGCAACTTGGCAATGCACTGCTTCATGATCCGCGCCGACTGGCGCATCTCCTCCATGCGGATGCAGTAGCGATCGTAGCAGTCGCCGTTCTTGCCGATCGGAATGTCGAAATCCATTTCGGCATAGCATTCGTAAGGCTGCGCCTTGCGCAGATCCCATGCCGCACCCGAACCGCGAACCATGACGCCCGAAAAACCCCATTCCCAGGCCTGCTTCAGGCTGACCACGCCGATATCGACGTTGCGCTGCTTGAAGATGCGATTGCCGGTCAGCAGCGTTTCCAGATCGGCCACGACCTGCAGGAACGGATCGCACCATGCATCGATATCATCAATTAGTTTTGGCGGCAGGTCCTGATGCACACCCCCGATGCGGAAATATGCGGCATGCATGCGCGAGCCCGAGGCGCGCTCATAAAACACCATCAGCTTTTCGCGTTCCTCAAAGCCCCACAGCGGCGGCGTGAGCGCGCCGACGTCCATCGCCTGCGTGGTGACGTTGAGGAGATGCGAGAGGATGCGGCCGATCTCGCAGTAGAGCACGCGGATCAACTGGCCGCGGCGCGGCACCGCGATGCCCAGCAGCTTTTCCGCCGCAAGGCAGAACGCGTGTTCCTGATTCATCGGCGCGACGTAATCGAGCCGGTCGAAATACGGGATCGCCTGCAAATAGGTTTTTTGCTCGATCAGCTTTTCCGTGCCGCGATGGAGCAAGCCGATGTGCGGATCGACGCGCTCGACAACCTCGCCGTCCAGTTCCAGCACGAGACGCAGCACGCCGTGCGCGGCCGGATGTTGCGGCCCGAAATTGATCGTGAAGTTGCGCATGCCCGGCGTTTCGGTGCCAAGCGCCTGGGTATCGATTGCGTCGGTCATCAGCCACCTGCCTTCGGTGCTGCGGGCACAGTCGAGGCGGCCGCCTTCTCGTCACCCGGCAGCGGATAGTCCGCGCCTTCCCACGGCGAGAGAAAATCGAACTTGCGGAATTCCTGATTGAGACGCACCGGCTCGTACACGACCCGCTTCTCGGCGTCGTCGTAACGCACCTCGACAAAACCCGTCAGCGGGAAATCCTTGCGCAGCGGATGTCCGTCGAACCCATAGTCCGTCAGCAACCGGCGCATGTCGGGATGGCCGACGAAGATCACGCCATAAAGATCGTAACACTCGCGCTCGAACCAGTCCGCGCCGGGAAACACGTCGATCAGCGATGGCACCTGTGTCGTCTCGGAAGCCTCGGCGCGCAGACGAACGCGCGTGTTCAGAGTCGGGGACAGGAAATGATAGATCACGTCGAAACGTTTCTCGCGGCCGGGATAGTCAACGGCAGTCACATCGATGATGCTGACGAAGCGGCAGCCCGGATCGTCCCGCAGGAAGCGGGCGATCTCGACGATCTTTGTAGCTTCGATAGCTACTGTGAGTTGGCCGAACGCAATCGAATGGCCGGCCGCCGCACCCGGAAGCGCGGCAACGATCGTCTGACCCAAGGCATCGAGCCTGCTGTCGTCCATTCCCAAAACCTTAACGTTCGATTGTTCCAGTTCGCCGGATCTTCTTCTGGAGAAGAAGAATGCCGTAGAGGAGCGCTTCCGCCGTCGGCGGACACCCCGGCACGTAGATATCGATCGGCACGATTCGATCGCAGCCCCGCACCACCGAATAGGAATAGTGGTAATAGCCGCCGCCGTTGGCGCACGATCCCATCGAGATCACATAGCGCGGCTCCGGCATCTGGTCGTAGACCTTGCGCAGGGCCGGCGCCATCTTGTTGGTCAGCGTGCCGGCAACGATCATGACGTCCGACTGGCGCGGCGACGCGCGAGGCGCAAAACCAAAGCGCTCGACGTCATAGCGCGGCATCGAGACCTGCATCATCTCGACGGCGCAGCAGGCGAGACCGAACGTCATCCACATCAGCGAGCCGGTACGCGCCCAGGTGATGAGGTCGTCGGTCGCCGCGACGAAGAAGCCCTTGTCGGACAGTTCGTGATTGACCTCGAGGAAGTACGGGTCATGGGCCCCCACCGGCTGCCCGGTCCGCGGGTCCAGAATTCCGGTTGCGGCAGGCGCGACGAGAGGACTCCCGACGGATGGGGTTGCGTTCGCGGCCTTTGCGGTTTGAGGGCTCAATCCCATTCCAGCGCGCCTTTCTTCCATTCATAGGCGAAGCCGACGGTCAGCACCCCCAGAAACACGATCATCGACCAGAAGCCGGTGGCACCAAGTTTGCCGAACGCCACCGCCCACGGAAACAGAAACGCGACCTCTAGATCGAAAATGATGAACAGGATCGCGACCAGATAGAACCGGACGTCGAATTTCATGCGGGCGTCGTCGAATGCGTTGAATCCGCATTCATAGGCCGACAGCTTCTCCGGATCGGGCTGCTGATAGGCGACAATGAAAGGCGCGATCAACAGTACCGCGCCAATTACGGTCGCGATCCCTATAAACACCACAAGCGGAAGATAGTTCTGCAAGATGCCGCTCATCGGCGATCCCCTTGCTGCGGTTGTTCTTGTCCGCAGATTCGCTGGAACATTGGAATTATTCTGAGGCTTAGCGCAGCGCAACAGGGCGCGCAAGACAACCTATTTTGACGCCCCCAGCAACCTTCCGACCGGCCGGCTACGTGGCTCACCTATCGACGGACCCTGCTCTTTCGGACTTTGCCGGTGGGGTGCTGCCGGCTCCCGCCACGTCTCCCGGTGGCTTCAGCGTCGGGCTCTGGAAATCAGGGTGAAGAAACCATTTTGGGGAACCTGCGAAGCCATCCTGAAACAAACCGGGTCTATTCCTGTTTGCAACGGCGCAGCGATGCCGAAGGACAGGAGGCTTCCATGAACCACTCAATTCACAGTGCAGACCGGGCCACCCATCTGAAGATCGTGGTTGTTGCCCTCGTCGCGGGCATTGGCCTGGCCGCTTTCGGCATTTCTGCCCGTCCGACCACAGACGTCGCCCAGATCCATGTGATCAAGGCCGGCCAGCCAACGATGATGTCGAACTCGGCGACATCCATGGTGAGGTGATTGTGCAGACTTAAGATTTGCAGAAGCCGCCTCCGGGCGGCTTTTTTTGCGCGCTGAATCGCGCGGTCCGGATAGGCGGAAGTGATTGAAAACAATGGCGCGAGAGACGGGACTCGAACCCGCGACCTCTGCCGTGACAGGGCAGCGCTCTAACCAACTGAGCTACTCCCGCGTGGATCGCCAACCCCCGCAGTGGGAGTGGACTTAAAGGGGCATCCCCTTTTAGTCAAGGCAGTTGCGAATCTCCTTAAACGGCAGGCTTTTTCGGCATGTCGATGCAAA
>JAFEFK010000842.1 GCA_018240625.1 Pseudomonadota bacterium | reverse complement strand
GCACCGTGGGCCGCGAGCGGCTGGCCCTGGTGTCGTCGTTCGGGACGGAATCGGCGGCGCTCTTGAAGGTCATGGCGGATGTCGATCCGGCCATTCCCGTGATCTTTCTCGATACCGGATGGCTGTTCGAGGAGACGCTGGCTTACCGCGACACCTTGATCGCGGCGCTCGGCCTGACGGATGTTCGCTCCATCAAGCCTGCCGAGGAGGCGCTGAAGCGCGACGATCCCGATCGTGAACTCTGGTTCTCCGATCCGGATGCCTGCTGCCGCATTCGCAAGGTCGAGCCGCTTGCTCGCGCGCTGAAACCCTTCGATGGCTGGATCAACGGCCGCAAGCGATTTCAGGGCGGGCTCCGCGCGGATATCCCGGTGGTCGAGGATGACGGTGCGCGTCTGAAGTTCAATCCGTTCGCCAATGTTTCGCCTCAGGAGATCGCGGTGATTTATGCGTCGGCGAAGCTGCCGCCGCACCCGCTGGCGGCATCCGGATTTCTCTCGGTCGGATGCATGCCGTGCACCAGCCGTACCGAGTCAAATGAGGATGCGCGCGCCGGCCGCTGGCGCGGCAGAGGCAAGACGGAATGCGGCATCCACACGATGGAGGTTTCCTAGACTAGCTGGCATTTTTTCACCCCGTTCATACCCGCGAAGGCGGGTATCCAGAGTGACGAAGCCTTCAGGGGCATCGTCTGGGTCCCCGCGTCCGCGGGGACGAACGGAGCTTGGGTGCGATTCCATTCCATTGGACTCTGAGTCATTTCCGTTCCGATGGAAACGGAACGGGACTCGCAGAGAAAATGAGCGAATGTCTGAACCACCACGCATTGTCCGGAAGCCGGGGCGAGACGATCATTGAAATCGATGCGCCGCGCGACCGCGAGTTTCGGGGTGGCGACATTGGCGGCCTGCAGCCCCAGCGCTACCGTATTTTCGCGGATCGGACCTGAGATCGTTCACCTTTCAGCCACGGTTGGTGTGCAACAACGGCTCCTGATTTGGGGGTGTCCGGATGATCCGTTTCGTGGCTGTGGTTTTGGGGATTCTCGCGCTCGGCGGATGTGCTTCCGATTACGCCCCGCCCGAGCAGCCGGCGTTTTATCTCGATATGGCCCATGGCGGGGCCAAGCTGGACGCCGCCGTCGCGGCGTCGATGATCTCGGGCTACCGCGCCAACAATGGCCTCAGCGCCGTGGTGGTCGATCCGGAACTGATGAAGGTCGCCGAAACCCAATCGATGGCGATGGCCACCCATAACAAGATGGATCACAACGTCGCCGGACCGCTGGCGCGTCGGCTGGCGGCAGCGGGCTATCCGGCAACGCTCGCCGTGGAGAATGTGGGTGCGGGCTATCATACCCTCGCCGAGGCCTTCTCTGGCTGGCGCGATTCGCCCCCCCATCGCGAAAATATGCTGAAAAAAGGTGTCACAAAACTGGGCATCGCCGCGACCTATGCTCCGAACACCAAATACAAGGTGTTCTGGACGCTGGTTCTTGCTTCCACCGAGCAGCGATAACCGTTGCGTGATCCCGCGTCGTAGTCTGGCTGATTGACGACGCTGAGAACTGACGCCACGGTGCGGCCTGCGACCGTCGACTTGCGTACTTCATGGATTCCATGTCCCCCAAACCATTTTCATCAGCGATACCGGCGCAGGCGCGCCGCGTGCTCGTGCTTCAGGGCGGCGGCGCGCTCGGGTCCTATCAGGCCGGGGCCTATCAGGCGCTCTGCCGGCAGGATTTCGAACCGGCGTGGATCGCCGGTATTTCGATTGGTGCGATCAACGCCGCGATCATCGCGGGCAATCCGCGCGAGAAGCGGGTCGAACGGCTCAAGGAATTCTGGGACATGGTCTCGGCACCGGTGCCGTGGCGGCCGGAGTTGCCCAATGACTACGCGCGTTCGCTGTTCAACGAAGGCAGCGCCGCCACGGTCGCCACCTTTGGCGTCCCCGGCTTTTTCACGCCGCGTTTCCCGCCGACGCAGTTCTGGCCGGCGGCCAACCCCGACGGCTTGAGCTACTACGACACCGCGCCGTTGCGCGCGACGCTCGAACGGCTGGTGGATTTCGATCGTATCAACTCAGGGGTGACGCGGTTGAGCGTCGGCGCCGTCAACGTCGCAACCGGTAACTTCACCTACTTCGACAATGCCCAGCAAGAAATTCATCCCGAGCACATCATGGCGTCGGGCGCGCTGCCGCCCGGATTTCCCGCGGTCGAAATCGACGGCGAATACTATTGGGACGGCGGCATCGCCTCCAACACGCCGCTGGATTATGTGCTCGATCAGGAGGTCACGACCGACCTTCTGATCTTCCAGGCGGATTTGTTCAGCGCGCGAGGGCCGGTGCCGACCACCATGCTGGAGGCGGCCGAGCGCGAGAAGGATATCCGCTACTCCAGCCGCACGCGGCTGAACACCGATCAGAACAAGAAGATCCACAATGCGCGCAAGGCGATCCGCGATCTGATTTCAAAGCTGCCTGACAGCCTGAAGGACGACCCGTCGGTCAAATTCCTGAGCAAGGCGGCCAAGGAAAACACCGTCACGGTGGTGCACCTGATCTACCGCCAGAAAAACTATCACGGCTCGTCCAAGGACTACGACTTCTCGCGCCTCAATGTGCTTGAGCACTGGGCTGCAGGCGAGCACGACGTCGATCTGTCGATGCGTCACAAGGACTGGCTCGAACGGCCGCAGAACGGCGAGACCATGGTGACCTACGATCTGACCGCGGAAGAAGACCGCATCGCGGCGCAGCCGCCACATACATCCACGACTGAAGCAGACAGGAGTACATGACATGGGAATACTGACAGGCAAAACGGCCGTCGTCACCGGATCGACCAGCGGCATTGGTCTCGCTTATGCCCGCGCCTTCGCTGGCGCCGGTGCCAACGTGGTGATCAACGGGTTCGGTGCGCCGGCCGACATCGAGAAGGAGCGCGCTGCCATCGAGACCGAGTTCAAGGTCAAGGCGGCTTATTCGCCCGCCGATATGACCAAGCCCGCTGAAATCGCGGGCATGATCGCGCTCGGCGAAACAACCTTCGGCTCGGTCGATGTTCTCGTCAACAATGCAGGCATTCAGTTCGTCTCGCCGATCGAGGAATTTCCGATCGAGAAATGGGACATGATCATCGCCATCAATCTGTCGTCGGCCTTCCACGGAATTCGCGCCGCGGTGCCTGGCATGAAGAAGCGCGGCTGGGGCCGCATCATCAATACGGCTTCGGCGCATTCGCTGGTGGCCTCGCCATTCAAGTCTGCCTACGTCTCCGCCAAGCACGGCATCGCGGGCCTGACCAAGACGGTGGCGCTTGAGCTTGCGACCCACAAGATCACCTGCAATTGCATCAGCCCGGGCTATGTCTGGACGCCGCTGGTCGAGAAGCAGATTCCCGACACCATGAAAGCGCGTAACATGACCAAGGAGCAGGTCATCAATGACGTGCTGCTGGACGCGCAGCCGACCAAGCAATTCGTCACCGTGGAGCAGGTGGCAGCTCTTGCGCTGTATCTGTGCGGCGACGATGCCTCGCAGATTACCGGCGCCAACCTGTCGATGGATGGCGGCTGGACCGCGGAATAGGCGCGCTTCGTTTTCTCTCACCTCTCCCCGCGAGCGGGGAGAGGTGAAGTCATCGCTTCCCGAACGCCAGCACGTGCAGCCCGAGCTTGTTGCGGACGATCCAGAACAGCAGCACGGTTTCGAACACCAGCGAGATCGAGGTCGCAGCCGCTGCGCCGTGGCCTCCGTAGCGCGGTACCAGCATGAAGCAGAGTGCGACGTTCATGCCGAACGCCATCGCATAGGCTGACGCGCAGGCGTGCTGATGGCCGAGCATGTTGAGCAGCCGTTCGACCGGGCCGATTGCCGAACGGACCACAAGTCCGATCGCAGCGACGAACATGATGCTGTAGCCGCTGACGAATTGCGGGCCGAATAGCCATAGCAGCGGCCTGCCAATCGCCAGCAGCACCAGCGTCGCGGCGAGCGAGGGCCAGAACGTCCACTTGATCGCATGCGCGACATAGGCTGCGAGCCGCTCCTTGTCGCCGGCGGCATGATATTCGGTGAAGCGGTGCGCGGTCGTGGCCGACATCGCGTAATGGATGAACGAGACCAGCACCAGCGTCTTGACCACGGCGAAGTAGATGCCGACCTCTTCCGAGGAACGGAATTGCTGCAACACCAGCACGTCGGTATAGGACAGCAACAGATAGAAGCTTTCGACCAGCAGGATCGGCAAGGAGACCGCGAGCCATCCGCGAAAATCGTGGGCTTTCGGTCCGGCCGCGATGGCAGTCGCAAGCCGCCGGTTGAGCACGATCATCTGTCCGATCATGGCGACCCATACGGCGGCCACGCTCGCCAGCATGGCGATGGTGGCGCTAAGATGAAAGCCGAGCACGAACGCGCCGGCGGTAAAGCCAATGATCAGCGACTGACGCACGATAAATTGCGGCATTAGCCCCAGCCGCATCCAGTCGTGGGAACGCGCGATACCGTCCTGGGTATTGGCGACAACAAAGGCGGGCAGGGTCAGGCAGCCGATATAGAGCGGCACGATCGTGGCCGCATCGATCCACGGCGATAGCGTCCTGACAAGGCCGGCCAATAGCAGCGAAATCAGGGAGGACACGATGAATGTCATCCAGCGGCTGCCGCTCAAAAATCCTCGCAACAGCGCATCGTCGCCGCTGGCCCGATATTCCGGAATGATCTTCTGCGCGGAGGCCGAGACGCCGAAATCCATCATGCTGCCGAGCAGCAGCACCCAGGTCCAGACATAGACGTAGATGCCGTAGTCGGAGCCGCCCATCCAGCGCGCGAGCAGGATTTGTGCGACGTAAGCAAGTCCTGCGCTGATGACGCGAATGAGGAAAATCGTGCCGGCGAGGCGCTTGGTCAGCGAGGCTTCGCTGGAACCTGCGAGCATCGCGCGCAACCGCCCGATCAGACCGGATGATCGCGTTGCAGGCGCGGGTTGGGTGTCCGTTACGGCCACGACAAAAATCCTCGTGCCGCGCGAGGTGCGGCGTGAGTCCGGCGTAGCAACGATTCGTTAAGATTCGGTTGGGCGGAGCCGCGACGCCACCGGTTCAACGGCGGAAATTTCACTGTCAATTCAGGTTGATATTGAATTCGTAGGCACGCTCGCCGCCGACCAGCGTCAGCTTCAGTGCGGCCCCTTCGGGTTTTGTGTCGGGCGGCAGGCCGTCGAGCTGGAATGAAAACCGTTTCACGCCGGGCGGCGCGTGATCGAGCAGCGTCGGAATCGGCAGCGCCCAATCCGGCGTCGGACCCTCCACGAACAGGTTGACGTTATCGTTGGGATTCGGCGTTGCAACATCGACGGTCACACCGGATTTGCCGTCGCGCCTGACATCGCGGATCGTCAGCGGATTCGGATCGCCGATCCTTGCGGGTTTCGGCACGGTATCGAGCGCTGCGGCCAGCGCGCTGTCCTCCGTGCTGGCGACGCTGACGAAGGGAAGTTCGAGATTGGCTTCGACGGGAATGCACAGCTTGGAACACACCGCGTAGCTGATCGTTGCGCGCAACGTGATGGGTTTGTCGGCATTCTTGGTGACGATGCGCAACGGCAGCACGACCTGGTTTTTGTAGCCCAGCGAGTGACCGCCTGCACCATCGGGAAATTGCGATGGCGCTGGCCACAGGATGGTCACGGCTTCAATGTTGTCCGATTTCGAAAAATCAAACCGCGGTGGTACGCCGGAATCGCCCGGCGTACGCCAGTACGTTTTCCATCCGCTCTCGAGCTGAAATGCGATCCCGCCGAGCAGCACCGCGCCGCTGCGCGAGCCCGCGAGCAGGCGCACGGCGGAGTGGCTGTCCTGCAACCATGGCGAGGCATCCTGAGCCATCGCACCGGTCGAGAGAACTGACGTTAACAATAGGACAGCGCCGCCGAGCACGGCGTGGAAGGGAACCTTCGTGGTCATGCGACGTCTTTACAGGGTGGTGCCACGGCAAACCATTGAATTGCTTGTGATCCGTTGTCCAAACACAGCAGGATGGTTGATTGACAGAATTGGCACCCAATATCAGGATATGACGCAACATGAGAGTCGTTTGCTGATGAATCCGGCACGGAAAAGGCAGGGAACTGGTCATATCAAAGCCTCCGGCGCGGGCGTCGATGCCGCGGACCGGAGTTATCTGGATGGCCAGTTGTTGATCGCGATGCCGGTCATGGAAGATGAACGGTTCGCGCGTTCGGTGATTTACGTATGCGCGCATTCGTCCGAGGGCGCGATGGGCATTGTCGTCAATCGCCCCGCCGGGAGCATCGACTTCACTGACCTTCTGGTGCAGCTCAACATCATCAAGAAATCCGAGCAAATCACGCTGCCGGAAACCGCCGAAACGATGAAAGTGATGAAGGGTGGCCCGGTCGAAACCGGCCGTGGCTTCGTCCTGCATTCAAGCGATTTCTTTATCGAGGACGCGACGTTGCCGATCGACGACGGTATCTGTCTCACGGCAACCGTCGACATCCTGAGGGCCATCGCAAAGGGTGACGGTCCGAAACACGCGATGCTGGCGCTCGGCTACGCCGGCTGGGCGCCGGGGCAGCTCGAAACGGAAATCCAGGACAACGGATGGCTGCATTGTCCGGCGGATTCCGATCTGATTTTTGGCCGCGATATCGAAGACAAATACAATCGCGCGCTGCACAAGATCGGTATCGATCCCGGCATGCTGTCGAACGAAGCCGGCCACGCGTGAACAGACGGCTTTCCGCTGCTATCCATCAAATCTCTAACGCGCTGCCGTCTTGAGCGGACAGACCTGAATTACCGACGCGGGATTGACGGATTCGATTTCGGCGCATGGTTTCGATGGATCTGTCGTGAGACCAAATCTCGCAAGTTGCTCCCACTGAACCACCTCGTTGCGGTCGTGAATTTCCCAGACCCCGCCGGGCAGCGGATCGGCGAGCCCGGCGCGAATCCGCTTGTCGAATGTGCCGCCGCTGACGATCGGCGTCACGATATCGCCGATCTGATAGAACCGCGATCGAGCCGGCAGCAGGGGTGCGATGTAGGCGGTTGGCTTGTTGAGCAGGATATAAGTTGCCGGTTGTCTGAGCCGCGCCGAAATGACCGGCCGGTACGGGTTTGACCATGGCCGCCGCCACCAGTCGGCCGGCTGCGACCACAGCGCGATGCCGATTGCGACGATCGCGAGCGCGCTGCCAGCGGCATGAACTGAGAGATAATCACCGCTGCGGACGTTGGTGATCGCGCGCAGCAACAGCAGCACGATCAGAGGACCGCACGACAATTCCAGCACGATCGCGTAGCGCTGGATCGAGAACAGCGTCAGCCACGCAAGGTAGGAAATCGCAAAGAACGCGATGAACTGCATGTCGCGGCGCGTGAAGATAGAGCTGCCCTTGATAACGCGCACGATGTAGGCGGCTGGCAGCAGGATCAGCAGAACGGCGAACCTTGCGTCTCGAAAAGGGAATTCAGACGTCCGGTGCAGGCCGCGCAGCCAGTAGATCGGATAGGCGAGACCTTCGGCCACGCTGCGGGGAAGGAATTGTTGATCGAGCAGGTTCGAGGACGGAAGTTCGGGGGATTGGAAGAACCCGTTGAACAGCGGGAATACCGGATTGCCGAAGTCCCGCCACAGCATCAGGCTCCAGAAGCCGCCGGTTGCGAGACCGCCGATCACGCCGCCCACCGCGAGATAGCCAATCGCAACCACAGGTCGCATCGCGAAAAGCACCGCTACCGTGGCGCCGGCTGCGAAGACAACGTTGGTCAGCTTGAGCCCGACCATGGCGCCGATCAGCAATCCGGCGACAAGGTAGCGTGCGCGGGCGTTCTCTCCCGCCGACACGATCAGAACAACGCCCGCAAGGATCGGGGCGGCGGTGAGGATGTCGGAGAAGCTGGTGCCGACTTCCGACAGCGTCATGGGTCCGGTCGCGGCGATCAGCAGCGCGGCCCCGGCGGTCACAACGCCGGTCGCGCTGCCAAGCAGCGCGCGCGTTAGAAAATAGACGGCGACGAGATTCAGCCCATGGATCGCGCCCATCGCCAGCCCGCCAACCAGCGGCGGCAAGAATTGGCGCAGGCCGTAGGCGAGGAAATACACCAGCGGGTTGAAATAGGTTTGCAACCCCGCCGGCATGACGTCGATGGCATAGCGGCCATGGATCAGGGCCCATACGTTGTAGTCGTGATAGTTCTGCCAGTCCCAGTTGACGTCGTCGCCCGCGTAGCCTGCGTAGAATGCACCCGCAAGCAGCGAACCAACCACGATCGCAATGGGCACAAGAGCCGGATTGCGAAGTCGTTCGGTCATGTCTGCGGTGTTCCGTCGGTGTCGTGTTGCGAGCGGAGCGCGATCAGCTTGCCGCCTCGAGCCGCTCGTCGGTGAGAAGCCGCATGGCCGCATCGGCATCCATCGGCTCCCCGAAGGCGAAGCCCTGCGCGTATTCGCAACCCAACTGATAGAGTTCGACCGCGTCGGAATCGGTCTCGGCGCCTTCGGCGACCACATCCATCCCGAGATCGTGCGCCAGCGCTATGATCGACTTCAGAATGACGGGACGTGTTCCGCGGCTGGTGGTGCGGACGAACGACTGATCGATCTTGATCGTATCGAACGGAAAACGCTGGAGATAGGCCAGCGAGGAGTGGCCGGTGCCGAAGTCGTCGAGCGACAGGCCGGTGCCAAGTTCGCGGATGCGCTGCAGCATCTGGGCGGCGTGCTCCGGATTCTCCATGACCAGGGATTCCGTGAGCTCCAGCTTCAGCGTGCCGCGCGCGATCGAGGAGCGCGACAGCACCGTGCGGATGTCATGGATCAGGTCATGCCGCAGCAACTGACGTGAGGATACATTGACGCTGGCGAAGATCGGCTCCGGGGCGCGCATAGCGCGCTGCCAGACGGCAAGTTGCTTGGCTGTTTGATCCATCACGAACATGCCGAGATCGACGATCAATCCGGTTTCTTCGGCAATGGAGATGAATTCATCCGGCGACATCCGCCCAAGCTTGGGATGATCCCAACGTACCAGCGCTTCGAAACCCGCGATCGACCGATCTTCCAGCCGTACGATGGGCTGATACAGAATGGTGAGCTCCTGACGCTCGATAGCGCGCCGCAACTCGGATTCCAGAGTCAGGCGATCGGTCTTCCGGGCACGCATCGCGGGTTTGTAAACGTCGATGCGATCGCCGCCGATGCGCTTGGAGTGATACATCGCAAGCTCGGCGTCCTTGATGATCTCTTCCGTCAGTTGCGTCTGCGGATCGCTCAGTGCGAGGCCGATCGACGCGGTCAGGAAAATCTCGCGATCGTTGAAGGCGATCGGCGCACGAATGGTCTTGCGGATAGTCTCGGCAAAGGCGGTGATTCGTGCAGGATCCTGCTCGGACAGAAGGATAAGGCCGAACTGGTCGCCTGCGAGCCGCGCCAGCGTGTCCTGCGGCTTGAGGATACGCGTCAGCCGTCGCGCCAGCGTCAGCAGGATCGAGTCGCCGACCGCGATGCCGACGGAATCGTTGACCTGTTTGAAGCGATCGAGATCGATCACCATCAGCGTCGGCCGCAGGCTGGGCATGGTCTTGGCCAAGGTCGCGACCGCGTTGAGGCGGTCGATGAATAGCTTGCGGTTGGGCAAGCCGGTCAGATTGTCGTGCACCGAATCGTGCAGCATCCGCTCTTCGGCGTTCTTGGTCTCGGTGACGTCGGTGAGGGTGCCCACCACGCGAGAGACTTCGCCGTCCGAGCCGACGACCGGGCGCGCCTTCAGCGCGAACCACATGAAATGACCATCGGGTGTGCGCAGCCGGAAATCTTGTACCAGACGCCCGCGGCGCTGATCGAGTACGCTGTCCAGTGCCGCGCGAAAGCGGTCCTGATCGAGCGGATGCAGTACCTCCAGCCACGTCGCCGCCGGCCCTTCGAGCGTGCCACGTTTCAAGCCGAGCAGGGTTTCGGTTTCGGGACTCGTGAAGACCTTGTCGGCGGAGACGTCCCAGTCCCACACCAGATCGCCCGAGCCCGTCAGCGCCAGAGCGCGGCGTTCGACATCGGATACCACGCCGGTGGTGGCGCCGCCGCCAGCGAACGCATGCTGCATCACCGTGAAGCCGATCAGCATCACGATCAGCACGAGGCCGCCGAGCAGCGCAGGACCGACGATGTCGTTGGTGACGCTGCCTTCGATGGTCATGCCGGCAGCCCCGACCCAGACCGCCAGCAGGAACCACGTCGGAATCAACAATACGGCGCGGTCGAAGCCATGCGTGGAGAGATATACAATCAGTGCGAAGCCGAATACCGCAATCAGGGCCAGCGATATCCGTGCAATGCCGGATGCGACTGCAGGATCAAACAGAGCAAGGGCCACAAGCGAGCCGAGGAAGGCGAGCCAGCCCAGCGTGATGTGCGAGTAGCGCACATGCCAGCGGCTGAGATTGAGATAGGCGAACAGGAACACCAACAGTGTCGCGGCAAGGATGGCTTCGCCCGAAGCGCACCACACCCGTTCGGCGCCGGCCGACATATCCAGCACCTTGCCCCAGAAGCCGAAATCGACGCCGATGTAGACCAGCACCGCCCACGCCAGCGCGGCGGCGGCGGGAAACATGATGCTGCCCTTGACCACGAACAGGATGGTCAGCACCAGCGCCAGCAGACCGGAGATGCCGATAACGATGCCATGGTAGAGGGTGAAAGAGTTGATCTTGTCCTTGTAGGCGTCAGGCTCCCAGAGATAGAGTTGGGGCAGTTTGTCGGTGCGCAATTCCACGACAAAGGTGATGACGGCGCCAGGATCGAGCGTGACGCGGAAGACGTCGGCGGTGGCGTTATCCTGCCGCTCGGGACGATCGCCGGTCGATGGTGTAATCGTTGCGATGCGCGACTGTCCAAGATCCGGCCAGAGCAGCCCTGAGGACACAATGCGGTAATGCGGTGCGACAATCAGCCGGTCGAGCTGGTCGTCGGTGTTGTTGGCGAGTGCGAACACCACCCAGTTCTGGCCGTTTTCGCGCGCGCGCACTTCGATGCGGCGGACGATGCCGTCGGTACCCGGTGCGGTCGAAACCTGAATGCGATCGGTGTCGCTGTGTTGATGTTCGAGGACGCCGGTAAGATCGATGGCGGGCGCGTCGCTGCGGACGCTGACGGCGTCAATCGCGCGTGCCGGTGATGCGGCAACAAAAATCATGAGGGCCAGCGCGAGCGGCGCAAGCCACCTGATCGGGCGCAATGTTAATTCTCCACGTTCACACACAGTCCAGGAGCGTTTTCGAGCGACACGGAGCAACGCCCGCATGAAGACGATCACACAATGAAAGCAAATTCGTGCGCAAGCGGCTGCCCGTCTTCGCCGAACCCACCTGCCCAAGCGAGATAAATGACACAAACGCGAAGTAAATCAAAGGCTTTAGCGAGTCCACCGCGGCCTAAACCATCAACACAATTTTGCCAATATGTGCGCTGGTTTCCATCCGCTTGTGAGCGTCCACCGCTTTTTCCAACGGGAAGCTGCTGTCGATCAGCGGTTTGATCCGGCCGTCGCGCATCAGCGGTAGCACTTTGGCTTCGATGGCGCTGACCATCGCGGCCTTGTCGGCGACCGAGCGCGGTCGCAGCGTCGATCCCGTGTGATGCAGCCGCTTGACCATCAGCTTGGCGAAATTGACCGTCGCCTTCGGACCGCCAAGGAAAGCGATCTGGACGATGCGGCCCTCGACCGCCGCCGCATCGTAGTTCTTTTCGATATAATCGCCGCCGACCATATCGAGGATCAGGTTCGCGCCGTTGCCGCCAGTCAGCGCTTTCACCTCCGCGACAAAATCCTGGGTCTTGTAGTTGATGGCATGATCGGCACCGAGCTTGAGGCAGGCGTCGGCCTTGTCCTGCGAGCCGACGGTCACGATCACCTTTGCTCCGAATGCCTTGGCGAGTTGGATCGCCATCGTGCCGATGCCGGAGGAGCCGCCGTGGATCAGCAGCGTTTCGCCGGCTTTCAGGCCGCCGCGCTCGAACACGTTGTGCCACACCGTCATCAAGGTTTCCGGCGTGGCGCCGGCCTCAAGCATCGATAATCCGGCCGGGATCGGCATCGCGATCGATTCATGTGCGATGCAGTACTGCGCGTAGCCACCGCCGGACACCAGCGACATCACTTTGTCGCCAAGCTTGTACTTGCTCGCGCCGGCCCCAAGAGACACGACCTCACCGGCGATTTCCAGTCCGGGCAGGTCGCTGGCGCCGGGCGGTGGCGGATAACTGCCGGAGCGCTGCGCGACATCGGGCCGGTTTACGCCTGCGACCGCAACCTTGATCAGGATTTCATTCGGGCCAGGCGTGGGAACCGCGCGTGTCTCCGGTACAAGGACCTCCGGTCCGCCGGGCTTGCTGATGCCGATAACGGTCATTTGCGCGGGCAGCTTTTCCATGATTTGTCCTTGGGAAAATGCGGGAAGTGGATGGTCCCTGATTAGACAGCCGGCCACGGGCTGGCAACCACTTCACGGACCGTTGAGCAAGTAGTTGGGAGTGGAATTCATGGCCATCGAAGATGACGACAAGCCCAGGAAGAAGGTCACCCACGAAATCGGACAGGATCTCTCGCTGCTCTCGGTGGAGGAACTGGGCGAGCGCGTCGCGCTCCTGAGTGCGGAGATCGAACGTCTGCGAGCCGCCGAGGTCAAAAAACGGGCGTCCAAGAATGCCGCCAACAGCTTCTTCAAGTCCTGAGACGGCGTCGGTGGCCACGGAGGTCCGGCGGGCTCGAATGGCAAACAAAAGCTGAAGATAATCGTTCGTTTACGACCGGTTAAGCTTTCTCGACTATGACTAAATCGTCCTTGTTTGGACACCGAGTGGCTCCTGTCCACTCTGTTTGACGCCTCCCTGTTATCAACTTCAAAAGCCGCCGGAAACGGCGGCTCTTTTTTTGCGGGCTATTCAGCCCCAGGGTCGCGTATTAACCTTTGCGGATACCTCCGCTGGACTCCCGCCCTTAGCCGAGCAATGATTTGTTCATCATAAGCCGGCGCTGAAAATCGACCGGCAGGCGGCGTTACCAGTTGCGTGAGGCGTTAACCATGTCCGATCGTTCGGCAGGCGAAACTCATCTTGTCCAGTTCAGCGAGCGGCTCACCGGCTCTGCCGCGTTCACCGGCCTGTTTCGGGAAGGAATGGATCTGGTCGAGGAAACCGCCGCCTATCTCGACGGCGATGGCCGGAATGAAGCCAAGATGCTCGAGCGTTCCGTCAGCCTGACCTACGCAACCGAAAGCATGCGTCTGACTACGCGGCTGATGCAACTGGCGTCATGGCTGCTGCTGCATCGCGCTGTGAAGGAAGGCGAGATGACGTTGCTTCAGGCCAACCGCGAAAAGACCAAAGTCAAACTCAGCGCCGCCGATCCCGGTCCGGATGACATGATCACCAAACTGCCGCAGCAGTTGCAGGAGCTGATTGCACGATCGATGAACCTGCAGGCGCGGATACGCCGTCTTGATACCACCATGCATGCACCGTCCACACAGCGCGCGCCGATCGGCAATCCGCTGGTGCCGCAACTCAACCGCCTCAAGGCGGCGTTCGAGCGCCAGATCGGCTAAGCGCCGGATCACAGGCGTGGTCGACGCGTCGCATTCGCGATTATGCGAACAACGCGTGGCTATGATAATCTTAGCAGTCGCCACGCAGTTCCCGATCGAATGAACCTCCGTTGCTGACCCCGTTTTCCGTTGTTCTCGTTCTGCTTGCGGCGTTACTGCATGCAAGCTGGAATGCATTGTTGCGCGGTGGCGCGGATCGCGCCCAATCCATGCTGGCCATGAACGTGACGGTGGGAATCGCCGGCATTCTGATGGTTGCGATCGCGGGCCCGCCGTCGGCCGCGAGTGCAGGTTATGTCGTCGCGTCCGGCCTGATCCATCTCGCTTACAATGCGCTGCTGGTGCGGACGTATCGCCGCGGCGATCTCGGCGAGACATATCCGATTGCGCGGGGCTCGTCGCCGGCGCTGGTTGCGCTCGGCGCCAGCCTGTTCGCAGGCGAATGGATGAATGCGGTCGCCGCTGCCGGCATCGGCTTGGTGTGCATCGGAATTTTCATGCTGGCCGCCGCGAAAGGCCGGTGGCGTCAGATGGATTTGCCGTGGGCCATAACCACGGGTTTCAGCATCGCAGCCTACACTGTCGTCGACGGGATCGGCGTACGGGCGTCCGGCAACTGGGCCGGTTACACCGGCGCCATGTTCGTATTTTTTCTTGCCGTGCCGCTGTGGCGTCTGGCGCGGCGCCGTTCACCGGCTTTTGCGATGACGCTGCCGCAGGCAGGCATGGCGGCAGGAGGCGGCCTGATCTCGCTTGCGGCCTACGGCGCGATCATCTGGGCGATGCAATCGAGCCACATGGGCGCGGTATCGGCCTTGCGGGAGACCAGCGTGGTATTCGCAGCCCTGCTGGGTGCTGTGTTCCTTCACGAACGCATGTCGGCGCAGCGGATCGTTGCATGCTGCATGATCGCCGCCGGCGCGGCCTGTGTCGGCTGGAAGTTCTGACGTCTGGGCAAACGAAAAACGCCCCCGCAGGACGGAGGCGTTCTGGGAAACCCGAATTCGGGCGAAGCTCAATCCTTCTTGAGGAAGCCCGAAAACTTCTTCTGGAACCGGGAGACGCGGCCACCACGGTCGAGCAACTGCTGGGAGCCACCGGTCCAGGCCGGGTGCGACTTGGAATCGATGTCCAGGTTCAGCGTGTCGCCTTCCTTGCCCCAGGTGGAACGGGTCATATATTCGGTCCCGTCGGTCATCACGACCTTAATCGTATGATAATCCGGGTGAATTTCGGCTTTCATGACATGTCCTTCGGCGCGCCGGCGCCTGCAATTCGATGAATTTTGGGCAGATTTGGGCCGCTCTATATCGCACGAAGGTTTGATAGACAAGCCGGGCCTGCGCATTTGCCAGCGCTGGCAGCCGGGCCTATCAGGGGCGCAATCAGCAACTGTATGGTCAGGCGGATGAGTCAAGCGGAAGGCCTTAAGAATACCTCGAAAGCTGCGGCGATCGCGCTGCCGCTCGATGCCGTCCTGGCGGCGGAACCGGCGGCATCCGGGCCGTCTGCGGCTGATCAGACTCTGTCGACGGCCGGCACGCGGGGCGCCCGGTTGCGTCCGCTGCTTGCGCTCGCGCCTTATATCGCGCGCTACCGCGGCCGTGCGCTGCTCGCGCTGGTCGCGTTGATCATAGCCGCGGTCACGACGCTGATCGTGCCGGTCGCGGTGCGCCGGATCATCGACTTCGGCTTCAGCGCCGAAGGCATTGCGATGATCAACAGTTACTTCAGCGTGATGATCGGCGTCGTAGCTGTCCTCGCCTGCGCCAGCGCCTCGCGTTATTTTCTGGTGACGACCATCGGCGAGCGCATCGTCGCCGATCTCAGGCGCGACGTGTTCGCCCATCTGATCTCGCTGTCGCCGGTGTTCTTCGATTCGGCTCGCAGCGGCGAGCTGATTTCCCGGCTGACGGCGGATACGACGCAGATCAAATCCGCGGTCGGCTCGTCGATATCGGTCGCACTGCGCAACCTCGTTCTCTTCGCGGGTGCGACCACGATGATGGTCATCACCAGCCCGCGTCTGTCCGGCTTCGTGCTGGCGGCGATTCCGCTGATCGTCCTTCCGCTGGTGGCGTTCGGACGCTGGGTGCGGCGGCTGTCGCGGGGCGCGCAGGACAGTCTCGCGGAGGCCACAGCTTACGCCTCCGAACTGATCGGCGCGATCCGGACGGTGCAGGCCTACACCAATGAACGGCTCGCCGATGTTCGCTTCGGCGGCGAAGTCGAGCAGGCCTATCAGGCCGCGCGCAATTCAGCGCGCGCTCGCGCGGTGCTGACCGCGATCATCATCTTCATCGTTTTCACGAGCGTGGTGCTGATTCTCTGGATCGGCTCCCATGACGTGCTGACCGGCGATATTACTCCGGGCCGGCTCGGCCAGTTCGTGCTGTATGCCGTGTTCGCCGCGACGGGTCTCGGCCAGCTCAGTGAAGTCTGGGGCGAGGTGTCGGCGGCCTCCGGCGCGGCCGAACGCCTGTTCGAGATCCTTCACGTCAAGCCGGTGATATCAACGCCGGCAGTGCCGCGCGCGCTGCCGTCTTCGGGCCAAGGTTTTGTGGCGTTGGACAATGTCAGCTTTGCCTATCCGGCGCGGCCGGACGTTGCCGTGCTCGATGGCGTTTCGCTTTCAGTCAGGGCCGGAGAAAAGGTTGCGATCGTCGGCCCCTCGGGCGCGGGCAAAAGCACGCTGTTTCATCTCTTGCTGCGGTTCTACGACCCGGCCTCCGGCGAGATTTCGTTCGATGACGTGCCGTTGCGCTTGGCCGATCCGCATGAGATTCGCGCCCGGATTGCGCTGGTGCCGCAAGACTCCGTGGTGTTCGCGGCGACCGCTCGCGAGAACATCCGCTTCGGCCGGCCGGATGCGTCCGATGCCGACGTCGAACGCGCCGCGGAATTGGCTCATGCCACCGAGTTCATTCGCCGCCTGCCCGGCGGTTTCGAGGCGCAGCTCGGCGAGCGCGGTGTGACGCTGTCCGGCGGACAACGTCAGCGCATCGCCATTGCGCGGGCGATCCTGCGTGACGCGCCGCTCTTGCTACTGGATGAAGCGACCTCGTCGCTCGACGCCGAATCCGAAACCCTGGTGCAGACCGCGCTGGAAGAACTGATGCGTCACCGCACTACGCTGGTGATCGCGCATCGGCTCGCGACGGTGTTGTCCTGCGACCGCATCATGGTGATGGAGCACGGGCGGATCGTGGAGCAGGGGACACACGCTTCGCTGGTGGCCGCGAACGGGTTGTATGCGCGGCTGGCGCGGCTGCAGTTCGAAGGGGTGTAAGACTATGTTTCCGTCGTCTCGGCCAAGCGAGCGCTTGCTCGCGCGAGCCGGGACCCATACGCCCTGACGTATCATTTACGCGGAACGCCTGCTGAGCGTATCGGGAGAAGCCGGCGGTTATGGGTCCCCGCTTTCGCAGGGACGACGCAACACCGGATTCCACTCCATCTTCCGGACCGGCCGCCCCGAGGTCGGGTTCACGTCGTCGCCTGCGTGGACAAAACCGCTGCGTTCGTAGAACCGGATCGCACGCGCATTGTCGAGATTGACGAGCAGCGTGATGCCGCCGGGAGAAAGGCGCTTGGCTTCGTCGACCAACGCCTCCGCGACATCACTGCCCCAGTGGGCCGGGCTGACCACGAGCTGATCGAGATAGCCCGTCGCATCGATGGTGACGAAGCCCGCCAGTTCGCCGGCGTGCTCGGCCACGACGATCTCTGCGTTCGGCACGAGTTCGTTGCGCCAGCGTGCGCGCCACCACGGTACGCGGGCGGCGAAATCGATCGCGGGATAGGCCTGCTGCCACGTCTCATGCCATAGCGCGATCGCCGCGTCTTCGTCTGACGGCGCGTAGGGGCGAATCGTGAAGGGCGCGCTCATCGCATGCTGCGGGATCGCGCCGCCATCGGCTGGGACGTGTAACGCAAGGCGCTGCAATGGCGACGACCTGCTCTCTCCCCCCTGGTGGGGGAGAGGCGGAGAGAGTGGTGCGACCGGATGTAAGCGCGTGCCCTGCGGCTACCCCCCTCCCTAACCCTCCCCCACCTTGCGCAGCAATTGCTGCGCCGGGGGGGAGGGAACAGTCCAAACGCGCACGGGCGAGACCGCGAGACCACCGTCACCGCTCCGTCAGCTTCAGCTCGATGCGGCGGTTGCGCTTGTAGGCATCCTCCGTCGTGCCGGGGTCGAGCGGCTGAAATTCGGCGAAGCCGGCGGCGACGAGGCGCTGCGGGGGTACGCCGAGCGACACCAGATACTGCACCACCGAAATCGCGCGGGCCGAGGACAACTCCCAGTTCGACTTGAAGATCGGACTGTTGATCGGCCGCGAGTCGGTATGGCCGTCGACCCTTAGCACCCAGGCGATCTCGCTTGGAATCTGCTTGTCGAGTTCGGTCAGCGCGGATGCGACCTTGTCGAGTTCGGCCTTGCCCTCCGGTAACAGCGTCGCTTGTCCGGTATCGAAGAAGACTTCGGACTGGAACACAAAACGATCGCCGACGATGCGGATGTCCGGGCGGTTGCCGAGAATGGTCCGTAAGCGGCCGAAGAACTCGGAGCGATAGCGCGACAGTTCCTGCACGCGCTTCGCCAGCGCCACATTCAGGCGTTGTCCCAGGTCCGCGATGCGGGTCTGAGATTCCGCGTCCTTTTTCTCCGAGGCGTCGAGCGCATCTTCCAGCGCAGCCAGTTGGCGGCGCAGCGCGCTAATCTGCTGGGTGAGTACTTCGACTTGCGCCAGCGCGCGGGACGAAATCTCCTTTTCGGAACCCAGCGCCTTGTTGAGTTCGGCGTTGCGGCCTGCGGCGTCGTTGCCGGCGCCGGCCAGGCCGTCATAAAGGCCCTTGACCCGGTCGCGCTCGGCCTCCGCTGACGCCAACCCCGCGCGCAACTGGCTGACCTCGTCGCCGAGGCTGATCTTGCCGAGCTTTTCAAGCGACAGCAGATCGTTCAACTCCGAGATCTTGGCGCTGAGCTGCTGGAGCGCCTTGTCCTTGTTGGTGACCTGCTGCGACAGGAAGAACTGCACCACCAGGAACACCGACAGCAGGAACACCACGGCGAGGACCAGCGTCGACAAGGCATCGACGAAGCCCGGCCAGTAATTGAATCCGGCCTCGTTCCGGCGTCCGCGTGCAAGGGCCATGATAAACTCTCTTGTTTTTAACCTCTCCCCGCTTGCGGGGAGAGGTCGACCGCGAAGCGGTCGGGTGGGGGGCACTTGTAGCTATAGCCCCTCACCCCACCCCTCTCAGAGCGAGCTTTGCTCGTCTCGTCCCCGCAAGCGGGGAGAGGGAGCACGCTTGCATGGCCGGAGAGGACAAATCTCACATCAAAATCTCGTCAATTCTTCTCCGGCTGCCGCGCCAGCCGCTCCAGCAGTTTCCTGATCTCGCGGTTCTGCTCACCCTGTCCGTCGGCCCATTCGCGGATCATCTGCTGCTCGGTGCGCATATGAGCGACGAGCCCCTGAATGGCTTCCGCGAGGTTGGCCATCGCGGACGTGGTGCTGCGGTTGGATCCCATTTCCTCGACGGTGGTGCGAAGCCGGTCGATCGCGGTCTGGACCTCCGGCGAGGAACCTGGCGAGGTGTCGCCGCTGTATTCGCGCACGGTGCCGGCGAGCCAGTCCTCCAGATCGGTGTAGAAGCGGTTCTGCGCCTGACTGGATTGCAGATCGAGAAAGCCGAGGATCAGCGAACCGGCAAGGCCGAACAGCGACGACGAAAACGAAATGCCCATGCCACCGAGCGGCGCGGCGAGGCCCTCCTTCAGCGTGTCGAACAGGGCGCCCGCATCACCGCCGACCTTGAGGCCGTCGATCACCTTGCCGACCGAGCCGACGGTTTCGATCAGGCCCCAGAAGGTGCCGAGCAGCCCGAGAAACACCAACAGGCCGGTCATGTAGCGCGAGATATCGCGGGCCTCGTCGAGACGGGTGGCGATGGAATCGAGCAGATGCCGCATGGTCTGCTGCGAGATCGACATCCGCCCCGTGCGTTCGCCGCCGAGAATCGCGGCCATCGGCGCCAGCAGCCGCGGGCGGCGGTCGACCGCGAGACCGGGATCGGCGATGCGGAAATTGTTGACCCACGCGACCTCGGGATAAAGCCGGATCACCTGCCGGAATGCGAGGATGATTCCGATCCCCAGCACAGCCCCGATCAGCGCGTTGAGACCGGGGTTGGCGAAGAATGCTGTAATGATCTGCTTATAGAGCACCACCAGCACCAGCGAACACAGCACGATAAACACCAGCATGCGCACCAGGAAGATCCGGGGTGACGACAGCTTGGTCAGTTCGATCTCCAGTGCGGAGCGGGGGGCCGTGCCTTGCGCCATTATTTACTTACCCGTTACGAGAGAGGGGGTTTCCCTTCCAGCAATATGGCATGGCAGCGCCGGGATGAAATAGCTTTCCACCGGTTTTGCCGTGCCGATGCGGAACTTGCGTATGAAACCGGGCTTAAATCATGACGTATTTGTATAGGCCTGCGATATTTGGGCCGACAAAGGAATGGCATGGCCGTTTATCTGGAAGCCCTGGTGCTGATCGCAGTATCGCTGTCGATTCTGATGACGATCGCATGGGCGGTGCAGCAGCGCACCGGGAATTCCGGCTGGGTCGATACCATCTGGACATTTTCGCTGGGGCTGGTCGGGGCCGGCAGCGCGCTCTGGCCGCTGGATGACACACTCCTCACACCGCGGCAATGGCTGGTGGCCGCGCTGGTGGCGATCTGGTCGCTTCGTCTGGGTTCGCATATTGCAGTGCGAACCGCGGGGATTACGGACGATCCGCGTTACGCGGCCTTCGCGAAGGAGTGGGGCGTCGACTCGCCGCGCAAGATGTTCGTCTTTCTGCAGAACCAGGGATTCGGATCGATCCCGCTGGTGTTTGCGATTTTCGTCGCGGCGCATTTTCCATCCGTGGCGCTTCGCGCGCAGGATTATCTCGGTGCGCTTATCCTGTTTGCCGGGATTGCCGGTGAAGCTGTCGCGGACGCGCAACTAAAACGCTTCCGCACAAGTTCAGCCAACAAGGGCCGCGTCTGCGACGTCGGATTGTGGCGCTGGTCGCGGCATCCGAATTATTTTTTCGAGTGGTTCGGCTGGCTGGCCTATCCGATGATTGCGATCTCGCCGCACTATGCGTGGGGCTGGGCGACATTGCTGGCGCCGATCTTCATGTACTGGATTCTGGTTCACGTCACGGGCATTCCTCCACTTGAGCAGCAGATGCTGCGGTCG
>JAFEFK010000841.1 GCA_018240625.1 Pseudomonadota bacterium | reverse complement strand
CCGCGGTGCCGCCATCATAAAGCGGCGCGGTGACCGCACCGACCACCGACGCCTGATCGGTGCGGAAGGTGCCCAGTGTCTGGTCGGTATCCATGCTGTGGCTGGCGTTGCCCTGCAGCGTCACGGTCGGGTAGAGGCTGCTTTCGGCCACATGAATCGTTGTGCTGGCGACGTCGACATCGTAGCCGGCCGCGAGCACCGCGGGATGGTTTTTGAAGGCGAGCGCGGTCGCCTCGTCCTTGCTGTGCGGCAGCAGGCGGTCGACCGGCTGCGCGGGACTGAGCCGTGAGGGCGAATTGCCAATCACCTGTGTGTAGGTCGCCTGACTGATCGCGAGGGCGACCTCGGCCGCGTTGAGGTCGGCAAGGCCGCGGTTCAGCCGCGCTTCGGCTTGCGCCGTGTCGGTCGGCGTGACGTCGCCGGCGGTGAGGCGTTTTTGCGTGATGCCAAGCGTCTCCCGCAGGAAGGCGACGTTGGCCCGCTGGGCATCCACCAGCGACTGGTTGGCGAGAACGTTGGTGTAGGCGGTCACCGCATCCAGCAGCACGCCCTGGCCGACATTGCGCAGTGCTTCACGTCCGGATTGGACCTGCAATTCTGCGACGCGGACGCTGTTGGCGGTCTTGAAGCCGTTAAACAGGGTCTGGGTGACGGTCACCCCGATGGTCCAGGGCCTCAGGGTGGCGGACTGCACGGTGTTGTCCGGCAACAGGTTGCGGACGGCCTGCAAGCCGCCGCTCAGGCTGGCGACGATCTGTGGCCGATAACCTGCCAGCGCCTGCGGGACATTTTCGTCCGTGGCCCGTTGCCGGGCACGCTCGGCGTTCAGTTGCGGATTGGATTGATAGGCTTTGACAAGCGCGTCGGGGATGGTTTCGGCCCGTGCGGCCACGACCGCGCCGAGCCCGATGCAGGCAGCGGCGCAGAGCCGGACACCTGCACGAAAAAGACTCATGCCGGGCCGAAGTATGTGTCCTCCTGTGAGGCCATTTCTTCCCGAGCGGCGAACCATGTGACCCTGCAACAATCCCCGGCCGTCTGCCCCCGCCGACGCCGCCGACGCTCTGTTTAGAGGGCGGCACCGCCGCAGGCAAACCCCGCCGCCGGTAAATCCCTGCTTTTCAGCATGTTCGCGGGGAAGTGTTGCATGGGTGCCCGGATTACTTGACGGGACGATGACCTGTGGCGAAATTGGGTGCTGGACATCAACGGACATCGACAGCGCCAATTTCGTCTTGCCGACTTCCCCTTCTCGCGAAGTCTGTTGCGGCGGGGCGCGAAGCATGAAAGGGCAGGAGGCGCGTCGGGTTTCATGGACGTGCGGGCCGTATCCTCATGCCGAAAATATTTTCCGATCCTGCAGCGATAGCGGACGAGATCATCCGCGAAATCGGTCCCCGGCTGGTGGTGGGGTTGCCGCTCGGGCTTGGTAAGGCCAATGACATCGTCAATGCGCTCTATCGGCGCGCTGCGGCGGACCGTGCCATCGATCTCACATTGTTCTCCGCGCTGACGCTGGAGAAGCCGCGGCCGTCGAACGAACTGGAAAAGCGTTTCATCACGCCCGTCATCGACCGCCTGTTCGGCGACTGGCCCGATCTCGATTATGCCGCAGCGCTGCATGCGGGTGCGCTACCCTCCAATATCAAGGTGATCGAGTTCTTCTTTCTGGCCGGCAAGTGGCTGCGTAATTCCTACGCCCAGCAGCACTACATCTCCGCCAACTACACCCATGCGGCGTCTTACATTCGCGATCGCGGGCTCAACGTCATCACGCAGCTCGTGGCCAAGCGCGTCGTCGATGGCGAGACGCGCTACAGCCTGAGCTGCAACACCGATACCACCCTCGACCTCTTGCGCGCCCGTGCCGAGGGCCGCGCATCGTTCAAACTGGTGGGGCAGGTCAATTCGGAATTGCCGTTCATGCCCGGCGCGGGTGATCTTCCGGCCAGCGAGTTCAGCGCCATCCTCGACAGTCCGGATACCGATTTTCCGCTGTTCGCGCCGCCATCCGAGCCGATCTCGGATACCAAATACGCCATCGGGCTGCATGCGGCGGGGCTGATCAAGGATGGCGGCAGCTTGCAGATCGGGATCGGCCAAGTCGGCGATGCGCTGGCGCAGGGGCTGATCCTGCGCCATCGTGACAATGCGCGGTTTCGCGAGATCGCAGCGCGGCTAACGCCGGGTGTCGCAATGGCGGAAACCGCGCCGTTCGCAACCGGCCTCTACGGCGTCAGCGAAATGGTGTTCGAAGCGTTTCTCGGCCTGATCGAGGCCGGTGTGCTCAAGCGCGAGGTCGACGGCACGGTGCTGCACGGCGCGTTCTTCCTCGGGCCCAAATCGTTTTACAGCGCACTGCGTGACATGACGCCTGAGATGCGCGCGCGCATTCAGATGACGGCGGTGTCGTTCACCAATCAGCTCTATGGCGACGAGGCCGCCA
>JAFEFK010000840.1 GCA_018240625.1 Pseudomonadota bacterium | reverse complement strand
ATCCTCGCGGAGACTTGGCCTGTTCATGGCAACAAGGATTTCAGGATGGGACTGTTTACCAAAGACATCAAAACAATGGACGACCTGTTCGTGCACCAGTTGCAGGACATTTATTACGCCGAGAAACAACTCGTGAAGGCGCTGCCGAAGATGGCCGACAAGGCGACCGACGCCATGCTCAAGCAGGGCTTCTTGACCCATCTCGATGAGACCAGGGAGCATGTGAAGCGGCTCGAGCAGGTGTTCGACATGCATGGCGCCGAGGTCAAGGCCGTCACCTGTCCGGCGATCGACGGCATCGTCAAGGAAGCCGACGAGGTCGCAGGCGAGGTCGAGGACAAGGCGGTGCTGGATGCCGCGCTGATCAATGCCGGTCAGGCCGCCGAGCACTACGAGATTACCCGCTACGGCAGTCTCATCGCGTGGGCGAAGCAACTCGGCCGCAACGATTGCGCCGCTGTGCTGCAAAAAACGCTCGACGAGGAAAAGGCCACCGACAAGAAGCTGACCACGCTCGCGGAGAGCAAGATCAATCTTCGCGCGGCGAGCTGATGCCGACCGGCACCGGATCGGGGCCGTCATCCTGAAGCGGCCGTGCGTAGCATGGCTCTCGAAGGATGACGGCGATCCTTCGAGGCTCGCGACGTCGTCGCTCGCGCCTCAGGATGACGGGTTGTGCAGGAGCTTGACTGCGCTCAAGCCTTGCGCAGCGCGAAATGCGCGCCGCAGAATGCCATCACGGTGCCGAGGCCAAGCGCGGCGAGGCCCGCAAGCAGGCCGGCGACCGTTGGCACCGCGCTTGGAGCCGACGCGGCCTGACCCGCGCCTGCCAGCACGAGCACGCCGACCGCGATCAGGAATTGCCGCATCCGTTGCGGGATCTGGCCCGACACCGCGCTGTCCATCAGCGTCGCGACGAAATAGCCGCCGGAAAAGCCGACCGTCGCGATCAGCCACCATGCGATCGCCGCACCCGCGGGCATGAACACGCGGGAATCGGAGCGCCAGAGGCCGCCGAGATCGAGACCATATTGCGCACCCAGCATGTGAACCGCGAGCGCGAGCAGCATGCCCGACACCATCGCGCCGCCCAGAATCAGATGGCGCGGAAAATAAGTCGTTTCAGCCATGACGGATTTGTAGGATAGAACAGGAGCGGCGCGCAAGCGAACGCCCGCGGCCGGCTGATCGCAACAATCGAGGACGTTTCTGGTGCCGGAACAGCAGGCCACGCCCGACGTCAGCTATGCCTACAAGGCGTCGCTGATCGGTTCGGCACACCGGTTCGACATTCGCGACGAGGGCTTGTCGTGGAAGGTCGGCAGCCGCTCGGGGCTGTGGCGCTATGACGACATCGCCGCCATCGTGTTGTCGTATCGGCCGATGTCGATGCAGCCGCAGCGATTCCGCGCCGATCTCCGCCATCGCGACGGCAGCCGTATCTCGGTGATGTCGGTGACCTGGCAGACCGCGGCGCTGATGCTGCGTCAGGATGACGAGTATCGCACCTTTATCGGCGAACTGCACCGGCGCGTGGCGGCGGCGGGCGCGCGAGCCGCGCTGGTCGCCGGCCTGACGCCAGTCCTCTATTTTGCCGGCCTCGGCGTCCTGGCGTTTTTGTCGGTGGCGATGGCAGGCTTGCTGGTGCGAGCGCTCGCCATCGGCGAATGGGCAGGTGCGCTGTTCATCGTCGGTCTGGCGGCGCTGTTCGGCTGGCAGATCGGCGGCTTCATGCGCCGCAACCAGCCGCGCACCTATACGTTCGATGCGCTGCCGGCAAATCTGCTGCCGTAGACTCTTCCCCGATCCCGCTTGCAGCGAAGGCAAGAGGGATATCGAGTAAGGACATGCCCCGTCTGGCGTTTAAGTCTGCTCGCGTTGAATCAATTTCCGATCATGCCCGCGCAAGCGGGTATCCAGAGCGACGAGGAATGTCCTGCCAAGTCGGGGTCCCCGCATCCGCGGGGACGAACGGAGCTCAGGCGCGGTTCAATTTGCCGGTCAGACTCTAATGCCGCACCACCAGCACGGAGCACTTGGCATAGCGCACCACGTGACCGGCGTTGGAGCCGAGAAAATAAGTCTTCATCGCGGGCCGGTGCGAGGTCATCACGATCAGATCGGCCTTGATCGCCAGCGCCTCCTCCAGAATCTCGTGGTAGATGCCGCCTTGCCGCACCACGCTGGAGATGCGCGATGGTTCGATGCCGGATTCCTGCGCGACGATATCAAGCGCCTCTTCCGACGACTGGCGTTGCTGCACGTCGAAATCCGCAGGCACGTATTCCGCCAGCATGACCGGCGTCATCTGCAATACGTTCAGCAGCCTGACGGTTCCGTTCGATGATTGCGACAACGCAGCGGCGGTCGCGATCGCCGGTTTGGCGAGATCGGTATCGGCCAGATCGATCGGCACGAGAATGGATTTGAACATCGGCACCCTCCATGGCGGTCCGATTTCACCATTCGCGTCCTGTCTTCCGCAGGCTTGTTTCGAATGAAAGGACCGCTTGCGAGCAGGAGCGTAGCACAAAACGCGGCCGCGGCGACGTGCCAGATGTCGCGCTCCCTCTAGCGTGTTCGAGCGAAGCGGGTACCGGTTCGCGTGAAGAAAACGCGTCAAATCAAAATCATAGAGCCCCGCTTCTGATTCCATCAGAAGCGAAAAGACTCTAGGCGTCCTTCAGCAGCTTTGGACTGACGAATTGCGCGAGCTGTCCGCTCCGGAATGTGACGGCGTCCCAATCGTCGACCGCAAAATCGATCACGGCAAGGCCAGAGGTCGGCATATTGTCGTCCAGCGCCTTGCGCCCCGCTGCGTCGCCGCCGCCGATCAGGGCGAGCGCGACTTCATGGAAGCCCGGATTGTGCCCGACCAGCATGAGGCGCCTGGGATCTTCCGCAGCGGTGGCCCGGATGATCGCCAGCAGTTGCGCAGGCTCGGCACCGTAGAGATCCTGCAGATGGACGGCGCGCACATGCGGGGCTGCGGCAGCGATCGTCTGCTGGATGATGTCCCAGGTCGCACGCGCCCGCACCGCGGTGGAGACCAGCGCGAGATCGGGGAGCAGGGCCGGCTTGCCGGCGAGCCACTGACCGATGTCGGCCGCATCGGCGTTACCGTGCGCGGTAAGGCGACGGTCCCAATCGTTGCCGGTGGGTGCGTCGCTTTCGGTTCTGGCGTGACGGAGCAGCAACAGGCGGCGCATGACGCAATCCCGATTCGGCGTTAGCAGGGCGCTGAAGGTCCCTTCGCGTCATTCCGGGGCGTCGCGAAGCGACGAACCTGGAATCCAGTAGTCACAGATACGCTTCGTGTTACTGGATTCCCGACAGCCGCTGACGCGGCTTCGGGAATAACGGACAAAAGTTTTTCAGCATCTTGTTGAAGTATGACCCGGAACGCCGGGCGGAGGTACCTGCCCAGCGGATTAATCTACAGGCTTATGCGGGACAAGGTGACAAGCATCGCACAGATCCGTAAGTAAATACGATGATGTCTGAAAGCGCAGATGCGGCCAATGGCCCCGGCGACACGGTTTCCACCGTGACTTTGCCGGATCGGGTGCGGCTGACGTTCGATCTCGACGTCGATGTCTGCGTGGTCGGGGCGGGGCTCGCCGGGGTGACGGTGGCGCTGGAAGCGGCGCGGATGGGCGCGAGCGTTGCCGTCCTCGAAGGCCGCTATGTCGGCTGGAACGCATCCGGTCATCATCTCGGCACGGTCATGCCGGGCTATGGCATTCCGGTTGGCGATCTGATCGCGCGGGTCGGTTTCGACGACGCGCGTGAACTCTGGTCGCTGTCGAATCAGGGTGCGGACTATGTTCGCGCTCAGGCGGCCGACGACATCATTCCCGGGCTTGCGCTGACCAACGGCGCGCTCGAGGTGTCCAATGTCGATGCCGGCGACAAGCTCATCAGCCGCCTCCAAATGCTCGGTGAAGATTTTGCAACCGAGGTCGAGGGCTGGCAGGCCGATCGGGTGCGCGTCACGTTGCGCACCGACCGCTATTTTCACGGGGTGCATTATCCCAGGGCGTTCCAGATCGACGGACGCAAATACGTTTACGGTCTGGCAGATCTTGCCCGCAAGGCCGGTGTGCGCATTTTCGAAGAGACACCCGTGGTCAGCATCGATGCGTCCGGCGTTCGAAAGCGCATCGTGACGCCGCAGGCGCGGCTGCGGGCCGCCCATGTCGTGCTCGCGGGCAATATCCATCTTGGCGAAGCCTCGCGCCGGTTGTCCGATACGCTGCTGCCGGTCTGGCGCTATGCCGCCGTCACTGCGCCGCTCGGAGACCGGCTCGCGGAGATCATGACGTTTCAGGGCTCCGTCACCGACAGCGACGGCATCGATCATTTCCGCATCGTCGGCGGCGACCGGCTGATGTGGTCGAGCCCGGAGACGACCTGGGCGGGGCAACCGCGACGTCGCGCCGGCGCGATCCGCAGGCGCATCCGCACGATTTTTCCAAAGCTCGGAAAGGTCGAGATCGCGGATGTCTTCAGCGGCGTCATCGGACAGACGGTGCATGGCATGCCGCAGGTCGGCCAGTTACGTCCCGGCCTATGGGTCGCGAGCGGTTTTGGCCGGCAGGGGCTGAACACGTCGGCGATGGCCGGGCAGTTGATTGCGCGGAGCATCCTGTGCGGCGATGACCGCTGGAAGCTGTTCTCGCCGTTCGAACTGGTGTGGGCCGGCGGCACCACCGGCCGCGTTGCCGGATATGCCATCGGGATGGCCGAGCGTGCGGGATCGGCGGCGGCGGGTACGCTGGCGCGCTACCGGGAACGGGCGCGGGGCAGGGAACGGACGCGCGAGGCGCGGCTGGCTGCGGCCAATCGTCAGGCGGGGACGCGCGTGCCGCAGCGGCCGCCGTATCGTGCGCCTGCACCAAATGATTCCGGGGGAACGGCCGATACTTCCTCCCCCTGAAAAGGGGGAGGTGACGATCAACCTCCAGCTATCCTGGTTGGTCCGGGAGAGCCCGGTACGACACCGCCGGAAAATTACCTCTCGGGAATGTGAGCAGGACCGGCCCGGGTTGATGTAACTTTACGGCGCGCGCGTGCGTATCTGGCTCGAACCGGGAGGGTGCTCTCGCAAGAGACCCTCGAACCGCCACGGAGAACTCCATGATTGACCGCCGTATCCTGCTTGCATCCGCCGCCGGGCTGGCCGCTCTGGTTTCGTTTCGCTGGCTGCGCGGCGACGCCGCCAAGGCTGCCGAAAAGAAGGCCGAGAAATTCGAGGTCGAAAAGACCGATGCCGAGTGGCGCGCGCAACTGACACCCGCACAATATAATATCCTGCGCAAGGAAGGCACTGAGGCGCCGGGCTCCAGCCCGCTGCTCAAGGAACATCGCAAGGGCATCTTTGCCTGCGCCGGCTGCGATCTGCCGCTTTATTCGTCCGAGACCAAATTCGAGAGCGGCACCGGCTGGCCGAGCTTCTGGAAGCCGCTCGACAATGCGGTCGGCGAGACCAAGGATACGACCTTCGGCATGACCCGGACTGAAATTCATTGCCGCCGCTGCGGCGGTCATCTCGGTCACGTCTTCGACGACGGTCCAAAGCCCACCGGCCTGCGCTACTGCATGGACGGACTGGCGCTGGTATTCCATCCGGCGGCGCCGTCGGCGACGTAGGTCATCCAAGACGTAGCTGGCCGCCGAATATCTTTTTCGTCATTCCAATGCGTAATTGCGCATCTGGGGGCGGGTGTCCTGCGGCCGGATTTTTGTACATACATTTAGGTTGACGGCGCAAATAAACGTATGTACGTTTATTTGCCGTGACGATCACCTTCAACCCCGTCAAGCGCGCCGCCACCCTCGCTGAACGCGGGTTGGATTTTGCCGACGCCGAGCAGGTGTTCGCGGGCGACCATGCGACGTGGGTCGACGACCGCTTCGATTATGGCGAGGTGCGTCAGATCACTGCGGGCCAACTCGCCGGCCGTATGGTGGTGCTCGTCTGGACCGCGCGTGGCGAAGATCGCCACGTCATCTCCATGAGGTTCTGTCATGTCAAAGAAGCACGCAAAATCCGCCGCCGCTTCGGGCTCTAGGGCCCGTGCGTGGCACGATCCCGACGACGCGCCTGAGATCACCGACGCCATGCTGGACCGCGCTACAATCGTGAAGGGCGGCAAGGTGATACAGCGCGGCCGCCCGCCGCTCGGCGACAACGCCAAGCAGCCGGTGACGGTGCGTCTCGATGCTGATATCGTCGCGTCGTATCGCGCGCTGGGCCGCGGCTGGCAGACCCAGATGAATGCCGACCTGCGACGGGCGCGCAAACTTAAAAAAGCGGGATGACGATTTGACACCGCCGTCTCCGCCGAAGCCGACCGGCCTGCGCTGGCGCCGGTGTTCGATCCGTCGGCGACGTAGCGATTTCCTCCTGGAAGCTCGGTAGGAATGTCCATTTTTCGTTGAAGGCGCATCGATGGAGCGCCGCGGATTTTCCTTCTTCCGCTTGCGAGCGGCACTGAGAGGGTTGGGGAGGGGGCCATAAGAGCCCCCACCCGTCCAACTTCGTCGGACGACCTCCCCCGCAGGCGGGAGAGGTGACAAGTCGCTCGAAAACGTCGCGCTCTCCCCGGCAAGAGTTGCCCCGCTAGGCAAGAGTGCCCCCGTTCTCGGACCGGGGCATTCTCTTTATCTTGCTGAAATAACACGACTTTCCATGTTGGCACGAGGCTTGCGACAGCGCCTCCGACCGCGGCCGTGGTTTTGGCTGGCATCCGGCAGGCCGCCCGGATCGAGTTGGAGACGACGTTATGGGTATTTTTGACGCATTGAATACGTCGGTCGGCGGTTTGCAGGCGCAGTCCTTCGCGCTTCAGAATATCTCCGGCAACATCGCGAACGCCCAGACCACGGGCTACAAAGGCATCCAAACCAGCTTCGACGACCTGATCCCGGACTCGACCAATCCGAACCGGCAAGTCGCGGGCGGCGTCACCGCCTACGCGCAAGCGACGATCACCACGCAGGGCACGATCTCGGCATCGACGGTCGGCACCTACATGGCGATCACTGGCGACGGTTTTTTCAACGTGCAGAAACCGTCCGGCACGGTCGATAACTTGCCGGTCTTCAGCGGCATCACCGATTATACCCGACGCGGCGACTTCCAGGTCAATGCCAACGGCAACTTGGTCAACAGCGCCGGCTATTACCTGATGGGCGTGGCGGTCGACCCGAAGACTGGAAACCCGCTCGGCAACGTACCGAAGGTCCTGCAGTTCCAGAGCAACTTCATCCCGGCGCAGGCCACCACGACCCTGCAATATGCCGCCAACCTTCCGGCGACGCCGACCACGCTTGCCAGCCCGACCGCCAGCGCCGGCTCCATTACCGGGTACGGCGGCCTTAATCCGTCCGACTTCACGACCAACTTCAATCCGCTGGTGATCGGCACACCGGCACCGGCTTACACGGACAATGTCACCACCGGCGCAGCGGCGAACAACCAGGCTTCGCCCGCGGTCGCCATCACCAGCGCCACCAAACTGTCCGGCACGGCGCCGAGCGACTCGCTGCCGGGAGGCTTCGCGGCAGGCGACACTCTCGTCGTCGATGGCACCACCATCACTATCACCGCAGCCGGAACCGGCGCGCAGGACGCGACCCATGTTCGGGCCGACGATACCGTAGGCGATCTGCTCGGAAAGATCGGTGCGATCACGGGGCAGGCCGCGACGATCAACGCAAGCACCGGCGCGATCACCCTGCACACCGGCACCGCGCAAGACATGTCCATCACCAGTGCGTCCGCAGGCTGGACCGCGCTCGGCTTTGGCGCGACGACCACCGCGGCGCGCGGCGGCGGCGGCACGGCCGGCGCGGGGACCGTCATCGCGAATGACGAGACGACCTTCCAGCGGGAGTCCGTTAGCGGTGGCGCGGTCACGGCCTACGATTCGACGGGCACGGCGACCAATCTGCAATTGCGCTGGGCCAAGACCGACAGCGCAGCGCTGGGCGCGGGACATTCCGACACCTGGAACCTGTTCTACCAGACCAACCCGAACGCGACCGGGACGCAGCCTGCATGGGTCAACGTCGGCACCAACTTCATATTCGGCACCAACGGCGCGCTGACGAGTCCGACCGGCTCTTCCATCACCATCCCCAACGTCACCGTCGGCAGCCAGACACTCGGCGCCCTGACGATGAACGTCGGGACCGGCGGACTGACGCAATATGCCAGCACCAGCGGTAACGCGACGATCAACGCCATCAACCAGAACGGCTACGCCGCGGGTCAGCTCCAGTCGGTGGCTGTCAACAACGACGGTGTCGTCGTCGGCACGTTCTCCAACGGCCAAAACCTTGACCTCGCGCAAGTCTCGCTCTCGCACTTCAATGGCACGAATTATCTGAAGGCGCTCGACGGCGGCGCCTACGAGGTCACCGACCAGTCCGGACCGGCGATCGCGGGCGCCTCGGGAACGATCAGCGGTTCGTCGCTGGAAGGCTCCAACGCCGACATCGCGGACGAATTCACCAAGCTGATCGTCACGCAGCAGGCCTATTCGGCCAACACCAAGGTCATCACCACGGCGAACAGCATGGTTCAGGATCTTCTGAACGTGCTGAGATAGCGCTGCCGGTTACGGATTTGCATGACTTGATTTGAGGCGGGCATAATATGGGTTTGAGTTCAGCCCTCTCCATCGCGATGTTCGGCCTGCGCGCGAACCAGGCCGCCTTGTCGATCGTTTCCGGCAATGTCGCCAACGCCAGCACGCCCGGTTACGTCGCGCAGACGCTCAACCAGGCCGAGATCATCTCGGGCGACACGGGCGCGGGCGTTCGCGTCATCGGCGTCAGCCGGCAGCTCGACACCTACGTCCAGTCGCAGTTGCGTACTGAAAACGCTGGCGGCGCCTACGCCGATCAGATGGCGAACGTTCTCGGCCAGTTGCAGAACGTCTACGGCACGCCGGGCAACGACGGGACTCTGGAAAACGCCTACAACAACTTCACGTCGGCGCTGCAAGGCCTGTCGGCGAGTTCGGGCAACCAGTCCGCGCAATCGGCCGTGCTGAATGCCGCGCAGGCGCTGGCGCAGCAGCTCAACGCCACCACGAGCGGCATTCAGGCGCTGCGCTCCAACGCCGAGCAGGATCTGTCGGTATCGGTGGCGCAGGCCAACGCAGCGATGGCCCAGATCGCGCAGCTCAATCAAAAGCTGCAAAGCATGAGCGCGCAGGATCCGGCCGCGGCGACGCTGATGGATCAGCGCGATACCGCGGTCGATCAGTTGTCGAAGCTGATGGACATCAGGGCTGTCACCGACAACACCAATCAGACTTCGGTCTATACGACCTCGGGCGTCCAGCTCGTCGGCAATCAGGCGTCAACGCTCACATTCAATGCGCAGTCGTCGCTGACCGCGAATTCGCAGTGGAATGCCGATCCGAGCAAGTCGAGCGTCGGCACGATCATGATTCAGCTTCCGAATGGCGCCAAGATCGACATGATCGCGTCGCAGGCGATCAACTCGGGTCAGATCGCCGCCGACATCCAGTTGCGCGACAAGTCGCTGGTGCAAGCGCAAAATCAGGTCGACCAGATGGCGGCGACGCTGGCAAGCTCGCTCTCCGACAGCACCACTGCCGGGACGGCCGTGACCGGACCGCCGTCGGGGTTCGACACCGATCTGTCGAAGGTGCTGCCCGGCAACTCCTTCAACATCAGCTACACCGACTCGAACAACGTACAGCACAACATTTCGGTCGTTCGTGTCGACGACCCGACCGCGCTTCCGATTCCAAACACCGCATCGAACCCGAACGACAAGGTCATCGGCGTCAATTTTTCCGGCGGGCTTTCCTCGATCGTGGCGCAATTGAACGGACAACTGGGCGCGTCGGCACACCTGACGTTTTCGGCCTCCGGTTCGCTGTTGCGCACGGTGGACGACGGCTCCGGCGCTTCAACCGTCAATGCGGCCTCGACAACGACCACGGCCACTTCGCTGACATCGGGAAGTCCGCAGCTTCCGCTTTTCACGGATCGTTCGACGCTTTACACCGGTGCGATCACCGGCACCGCTTCGCAGATCACGGGATTGGCCGGGCGTATCCAGGTCAACGCAGCGTTGCTTGCCGATCCCTCGAAGCTCACGGTGTACAGCACCTCGCCCGTAACATCCGCCGGCGACACGACGCGCTCGGATTTTATCTACAATCAGTTGACGTCCGCCACCTTCAGCTATTCGCCGAACACCGGACTTGGCGCGACCGCGTCGCCGTTCAAGGGAACGCTGCCGTCGTTTCTGCAGCAGTTCGTCAGCGTGCAGAGCAGCGCAGCCACGACCGCCCAGCAGGTCGCGCAAGGCCAGGATGTCGTCGTCAATACGCTGCAGCAGAAGTTCAATTCCAAGGCGGGTGTGAACATCGACACCGAGATGACCAATTTGATTTCGCTGCAAAACAGCTACGCGGCGAACGCCCACGTGATGTCCGTGGTTCAGAGTATGATGCAGACCCTTCTGCAAGTTCAGGTGTAAGGCGGTCCGGATGGCGATCAACGGCATCAGCTTCGGCAATTCGATCCTCGGCGGCTCGATCCAGAATCTCAAGTCGCAGATGGCCGATCTGCAGAACCAGCTCACGAGCGGCAAGAAGTCGACGACCTATTCGGGCATGGGTGCGAACGAGGGCTTTGCCATCGCCGCGCGCTCGCAGCTATCGAACATCGCCGCCTTCACCGACACCATGACGAAGATCACCACCAACATCAACGTCGCCAACACCGCGTTGCAGGCGTTGTCCAGCATCGGCACGCAGGTGCAGACCGCCGCCAACAGCGGAACGCAGACGCTGAACAGCGCCGGACAAACCGCTGGACAGCAGACCGCGGTATCCGAATTCTCGTCGATGATCGGCATCCTCAACACCCAGTCCGGCGACCGCTACGTCTTTTCCGGCAGTGCGATCTATACGCAGCCGGTTGCGTCGTCCGACCTGATCATGAACGGCAACGGCGCCGGACAGGCCGGATTGAAGCAGGTCATCTCCGAACGCAACCAGGCCGATCTCGGCGCAAACGGCCTCGGCCGCATCGCGATCGCGTCGCCGACGCCGACGTCGGTTTCGGTGGCCGAAGATGCTTCGCCCTCGGTCTATGGCATGAAGCTCAGCAGCGTCACCTCGTCGCTGACGGGGGCGACCGTCACCAACACGCCTGCGACGGTCAACCTCGCGAGCAATCCGAATAACGGCGACACGTTCAATTTCACCTTCTTGCAGTCCGACGGGACCAGCAAGACGGTTCAACTGACGGCGACGACCACCGCGCCGCCGCCGGCGGGATCGTTCGCAATCGGTGCCAGCGCGGCTGCCACCGCCGCCAACCTGAACGCAGCGCTCACCAGCGCCGAGGGCACGACGTCGCCCTATGGCGCGCAACTGACCGGCGCGAGTTCGACGAGCGCGGCCGGCGTGACGATCACGCCGGCGCAGGCTTCGATCGATCTCGGCACCACCAACCCCAGTGACGGCGACACGGTGAGTTTCACGTTCAGTCTGCCGGACGGGACGACCGAGAACGTGCAATTGACGGCGTCCAGTACCGTGCCGACGCCGGCCGGGAGTTTCGCAATCGGGGCGACGCCGGCTGCGACGGCCGCAAATCTCAAGGCTGCACTCAATACCTCGGTCGGCACGCTGGCGAAGACCTCGCTGGTCGCGGCGTCCGCGATCAGAGCGACCAGCGATTTCTTCGGTTCGCCGCCGCAGCGCGTCGATGTGACGCCGCCGGCGACGCTTGCGACCGCGACGAGCGCGGTCGATGGCACATCGGCCAATACCGTGCAGTGGTACACCGGCGATGCCGGCACCGGTTCGGCGCGCGCCACTTCCACGGCGCGGATCGATGCGTCGGTCACGGTGCAATACGGCATGCGCGCCAACGAGGACGCCATCCGCTCGCAACTCGAATCGGTGGCGGTTCTGGCGGCGGTGACGACCTCGCCGACCGATCCGAACGGCGCTGGCCAGGTGTCGGCGCTCAATTCGCGGATCGCGATGAACCTGACCGTCAGCCCCGGCAAGCAAAGCATCCAGGATATTCAGTCGGACCTCGCCAACGCCCAGACCGTGATGAAGGACGCGACCTCGCGGCAGACGCTGACGCAGGCGACGCTGCAGAATGTCATCGATCAGGCCGAAACCGTGTCCACCGACCAGGTCGCGAGTCAACTGCTGGCGCTCCAGACCAATCTTCAGGCCTCGTATCAGACCACCTCGATGCTGTCGCAACTCAGCCTGGTGAAGTTCCTGCCGGTCGGCTGACGTCCGACGAATTAGGTTTACATTAACGATGGCAATTTACGATTTGGTGAGGAATCCGGGCCGTGCGGCCCTGGGTTGAGGCGCCTTGGGACGGGCTGCTCGTCGGGGGGAGTTATCCATGGATCATCGGCTGCTCGAGATCGCGGGCAACGGCAACGCGTTGCGCGCGGACCGGATCGGCTTTGCCAAACTGGCGAAGCTTGCATTCGACGGATGCGATCTGCAACCGTTGCTGCAGGAGACCCTGCGCAAGATCGGCGAGGGCACCGCGAGCGCGGGCGAGACCATCGATCTGTCGGTCATCGCGCAACTCCTGGGCAACAAGCAGGCGGGCCTCGACATTCAAGCGCAGGTGCTGTCGTTCCAGCGGCTGTTTCGCTCGCCGTGCGTGAGTGCAAATCCATCATTGCGGGTGCTGGCGCTCGCAGCCGCGATGGACGTCGGCGGCAACACGCCGATCGAATTTTTGATCGAAGATTTCGATATCGAATTGACGACGCTCTACGTGGTGCCGGGCACGCCGCTTTCGCCTCTGCCCGATCATGACGTTGCGATCGTGGTGGCGTCGGACTCTGCGGAGTGCCGCGACGCGCTGAAGGAAATGGCACAGTTTGCGTCGCGCTGGCCGCGGCCGTTACTCAATGCGCCGCACCGCGTCGGCAATCTCGACCGCGACAAACTCTGCCGATTGCTCAAGGGCGTTCCCGGTCTTCAGATTCCGGATACGCTTGTCGCAAGCCGCGTGCTGCTTGAGGGATTGGCGAGCGCCGCCGTTGCGCTGAGCGATATCGCTACCGATCTCGCGTTCCCCCTGATCGTTCGTCCGCGCGGGTCGCATGCGGGGGTTGGACTCGCAAAGCTCGACGATCCCGCAGCGCTCGCCGGTTATCTTGCGGAACGTACCGAGCAGGACTTTTTCATTTCGCCGTTCGTCGATTATTCCGATACTGACAAGCTTTTCCGCAAATACCGGATCGCGTTCGTCGACGGCCATCCGTTCGCAGGCCATATGGCGATCGCGGACCGGTGGGACATCTGGTATCTGAACGCCGGCATGGCGTTCGATATGGACAAGCGGCGCGAAGAAGAAGAATTCATGCGCGATTTCGAGACCGGATTCGCGCTGCGTCATCGCGATGCATTGCGTGCGATTTCCGATCGCGTCGGCCTCGATTATTTCACGATCGATTGCGCCGAGAACAAGCGCGGCGAACTGCTGCTGTTCGAGGCTGACAACACGGCGGTCGTACACAACATGGATTCGCCCGACGTGTTTCCGTACAAGCCGCCGCACATGCGGATGATCTTCGAGGCGTTCGCGCGGATGCTGGCTAAGCACGCGCGGCGAGATCGGGAGCGTGCGGCATGACAGCCGCGTGGCGCGCCGCGCCGCCGCTGGTGCCGACGGATTCGCTGTCCGATACCAGCGAGACGCTCGATCCCGACAACTGGGACGCGTTGCGCGCGCAAGGACACCGCATGCTCGACGATATGTTCGATCATATCGCCGGCGTCCGCGATCGGCCGGTGTGGCAGCCGATACCGGCTCAGACGCGCGCGCGATTTCGCAGCCCGCTTCCGCACGCGCCTACCGATCTCGGTGACGTCTACCGGGAATTCTCCGATCACATCGCGCCTTACGCGACCGGCAATATCCATCCGGGCTTCATGGGATGGGTGCATGGCGGCGGCAGCGCCGTCGGCATGCTCGCCGAGATGCTCGCAGCCGGACTGAACGCCAATTGCGGCGGACGCGATCACATTCCGATCGAGGTCGAACGTCAGATCGTTGCGTGGACGCGGCAGATGTTCGGCTTTCCTGACACGGCGAGCGGCATCTTCGTCACGGGAACGTCGATGGCCAACCTGATGGCGGTGCTGGTTGCGCGCTCGGCGCGGCTCGGATCGGTCGTACGCCAGCAAGGACTTGCCGATCACGGCGCGAAGCTTGTCGCCTATACGTCGGTGGCGACGCACGGCTGCATCGCGCAGGCGATGGACCTCGCCGGGTTCGGCACCGGCGCGCTGCGACGCATTCCGGTTGATCGGAATCACTGCATCGATATTGCGGCGTTGCGCGTGCAGATCGCCGCCGATCGCGCCGCAGGCCTCACGCCGTTTTTCGTGGTGGGGTCGGCCGGAACGGTCGACATCGGCGCGATCGACGATTTGAACGCGTTGCATGCGCTGTGCCGCGACGAGCAGATGTGGCTGCACGTCGACGGTGCGTATGGCGCACTTGGAATTCTGTCGCCCGACCTTGCCCCGCGTCTCGCCGGTATCGAGCGCGCTGATTCGATTGGATTCGATTTTCACAAATGGGGACAGGTGCCTTACGATGCGGGCTTCCTGCTTGTGCGTGACGGCGAGCAGCATCGCCAGACTTTTGCGGCGCCGGCGGCGTATCTGCGCCGCGAGACGCGCGGGCTCGCGGCGGGATCGCCGTGGCCTTGCGATTACGGGCCGGATTTGTCGCGCGGCTTCCGCGCCCTGAAGACCTGGTTCACGCTGAAAACATTCGGCACCGAAAAACTCGGCGCGATGATTTCGCGCACCTGCGATCTCGCGCGCTACATGGAAGCGAAGATTGCCGCGGAGCCGCGGCTCGAATTGCTCGCGCCGGTGCAGCTCAATATCGTCTGCTTTCGTTACCGCGCCGATGATGCGGACCGCGTCAATGCGGACATTGTCGCGATGCTTCACGAGTCGGGGATATCAGCGCCGTCGACGACCATACTTGACGGCCGGCTCGCCATTCGCGCGGCGATCGTCAATCATCGCACCGATATGCAGGACATCGATGCGCTGCTGTCCGCCGTGCTGGAATTCGGCGCGCGCGAGACGGCGTTGCTAAACATCGAAAGCTGAATTGTTGTCGGCGGGACTGTGCTTGCGCGCCGCGGATCAGGCGGAGCGCTGTTCTTTCACGTCGGCGCGGGCGGCATGATCTGCGCCGCCGGTTGTCTCAAGCAGCTTCTTCTCATAGGCGATCAGCTTCTTGACTTCCTTCAGCGCCTTGTAGTGGTCGCCGTTGAGAATGTTGGTGTTGATGCCCTCGATGATCGGCCACGCGCTGGGCATGGTCGTGATGACGTCGCGCAGCAGGCTGAAATAGGTGCCGTGGTTGATCTGCGGCTCCGGCGACAGGTACATGAGCTGCACCGCGAGGTAGATCAGCTTCGCCGGCGTGTCTGCCGTTTCCGGAGTCAAAATATCCTTCTCGCGAAGAATCGGAATCTTGTCGCCGTCGATCAGGAGCCGGGCGCGCTGATCGGTATTGGTCACCACGCACGCACCGATAATGATGCGTTCGTGCGGCTTCAGTTCGACTTTGAGCGCCATGTCGGATTTCCCTGTCGTTGGAGCCAGTCATCCGCTCGCGGCCACGCTTACGGGTAGATAGTTGCGCCGCCGCGCGCAGTTTGGCGGATCTTGCTGCAATCCTTTCCGACTATGGTTAACGACAGGTAAACGCCGCGCGGCCTGCCGTCCTGGCGGAATCGTTCGAAAGTGCTGTGTTGTCAACGGCATTCGGAGGCGGCGCGCCGCCCGCGGCGCCCGGCCCGGGCGGATGTGTGCAGCATGTGAGGCGAGTTGTAACGATCCGCTTCATTTTTTTTTAGAGTCTTGGCCTCACCGTGGCGCCTCGTCCGATGGAAAAGATCGGCGCAACGCACACGAATGTTCACACCAGAAAGGTATGAAAATGTCTGATATCGTTCTCTCCGCATCGGTTCGCCAGAACCTGCTCTCCCTCCAGTCAACCGCCGATCTGCTCTCCACGACGCAGAACCGCCTTGCCACCGGCAACAAGGTCAACTCGGCTCTCGACAATCCGACCAACTTCTTCACGGCGCAGGGCCTCAACAACCGCGCCAGCGACATCAACAATCTGCTCGATGGTATCGGCAACGGCGTGCAGGTTCTGCAGGCTGCGAACACCGGCATCACCTCGCTGCAGAAGCTTGTCGACACCGCGAAGTCGATTGCCAACCAGGCGCTGCAGACCACCGCGGGCTACACCACGAAGTCCAGCATCGACTTCACGGGTGCCACCACCGCCGGCTCCGCAACCTCCGCTACTGCCGCCGATCTGACGGGCGGGGGCACCGCCAGCAAGCTCGACGGTAACGTCTACACCTTCACCAACAGCTCTGGTACGGCACTTCAGCTGACGATCGGCTCAAGCGCGAGTGCGTTCAATTCGACCACCAAGGCTGCGACGGC
>JAFEFK010000083.1 GCA_018240625.1 Pseudomonadota bacterium | reverse complement strand
GCGGACGCTTTTCACCACGAGTTCGCGCAATGCCGCCGCATCCCCGCCGGCTGCGACCACATCACGAAAGCCGACCTGACGTGCGGCGTCGGCGGTATGCTCCCCGACGGCAAACACCGGCAGTTTCAAGACCGACTCTCTGATCGGATGGCCAATCAGCGCCCGCAGCGCGTTCGCGCTGGTCACGACGATGGCGCCATAGTGCGCATCCGGATCGACCTCAAATGCGACCGTCTCAAAGCGCAGCATCGGCGACTGCAGAACCTCGAAGCCCTTCCCACGCAACGCCGCCGCGGTCATCGCGTTATCCGGTTCCGGTCGCGTAACAAGAATGGCCACCCGTCACGCTCCTGCGAACAATGTGAAGAATTTTTCACCGGCCCGCTCGCGCAACTCATGCGCAGCATCGGCGCCGAGCGCGGCCGCGTCCGTCCGCATACCGTCGCGCGTGGTCTCAAAGGACTCCTTGCCGTCGGGAGAAATGATGAGGCCGCGAAAATGGATGCGATCGCCCTTCACACGGCAATGGCCGCCGATCGGCGTCCGGCAGGAACCATCCAGCAGCGCAAGAAAGCTTCGCTCGGCGCTGAGCGCGACTTCCGTGTCCGAATCGCCAATCGCCTTCACAAACGTATTGATGCGGTCGTCATCGCGGCGCGATTCGATCGCGATAGCGCCCTGCCCGACCGCGGGAAGGAATTCATCGACCTCGAAAATCCGCGTGGCCTTGTCCTGCAAGCCGAGCCGCTTCAAACCGGCCAACGCCAGCAGCGTGGCGTCGGCTTCGCCACCCGCGAGCTTGCGCAATCGCGTTTCCACATTGCCGCGAATGACGCTCACTTTCAAATCCGGCCGCAGCCGCAGCACCATGGCCTGGCGCCGCAACGATGCGGTGCCGACAATGGAGCCCGCCGGCAGTTCACTCAAGGACGCGGCGCGCGGGCTGATGAAGACATCGCGCACGTCTTCGCGCGGCAGAAACGCCGACAGCCAGGTCGCATCGGGCAGAAACGTCGGCACGTCCTTGGAGGAATGCACGGCGAGATCGATGCTGCCCGCCAGCAAGGCTTCCTCGATCTCCTTGGTAAAGAGACCCTTGCCGCCGACATCGAACAGGGGCCGGTCCTGAATGGCATCGCCTGACGTCTGAATCTTCCTGATCGCGATCCGCTCCGGCGCGACCTGATGCGCCCGCGCCAGCCGGTCCCGCACCTCATGGGCCTGCACCAGCGCCAGCGGACTGCCCCGGGTACCGATCGTTGCCAGAATGCCTGTCTCACCGGAGGATTGCACGCCAAGACCTCGTAATGCTACGCCGTGAAGAAAGGGAAACGCTGGTTTGCCCGATAACGCAAGGGCTCAAATTTGGGCAAGGAAATTGGATAAGACACGCCAATGCTGGTGCTAGGGATTGAGACCACCTGCGATGAAACCGCAGCCGCCGTGGTCGAGCGCCTGGACGATGGCAGCGCGCGGATTTTATCCAACGTCGTGCGTTCGCAGACCGAAGAACACGCCCCCTATGGCGGCGTAGTTCCCGAGATCGCAGCGCGCGCCCATGTCGATCTGCTCGACGGCATCATCGGCAGCGCGATGAAAGAATCCGGCGTCGACTTCCCCCGGCTGTCCGGGGTGGCGGCCGCCGCCGGCCCGGGACTGATCGGCGGCGTCATCGTCGGGCTGACCACCGCCAAGGCGATCGCGATGGTCCATGACACACCGCTGATCGCGGTCAATCACCTCGAAGCCCACGCGCTGACGCCGCGGCTGACCTGCGCACTGGCGTTTCCCTATTGCCTGTTTCTCGCCTCCGGCGGCCATACCCAGATCGTCGCGGGGCTTGGTGTCGGCAACTACGTT
>JAFEFK010000839.1 GCA_018240625.1 Pseudomonadota bacterium | reverse complement strand
GCTTGATCGTGGCTTCACCCGCCGCTGCCCTGGCGCAAAGCAAGCCCGCGCCGAAGACGGCCGGCACCGAGATACGCTATTTCACCTCTATCGATGGATTGATGGAGGGCAATGCGGACGTCATTCTCAAGGAGACCCGCCAGGGCAAAACAGTCACGGCCGCAGTTCTCGACGTGTGTTATCCGGCGGAGAAAGGCTCCGATCGCAAGGACCGTTTCGTCGCCAATCTCGCCGTGAACGGCGCGACCCTGACCGGTGCCACGCAGAGCATCGGCGACAAGCTGCCGGTCACCGTCAAGCTGGTGCGCAAACCCACCGGCGATACGTTTGAGTTCAAGGGCCAGATCGGAGTTGGCCAGACCGTGACCGACGTGACGTCCACGGACAATTCCGATCTCAGCGAAGCCGAGTTCAATTCGAACCAGGCAACCGACGACGGCATCACCGCCGCGCCGAAAGATTTTACCGAGGTTTCCCCCGAAGCTCTCGCGGTGAAGGTGAAACTCGAGGCCGCTGTTGACCTGCTCAAGGGATTGAAGGGGCAGAACGTCGAGGTTGCGCTGAACAGCCTGAGCGTAACCTGCGAGGCGCTACGCGCCGGCACGCAAGTTATCAATATCAACGTCGATCCCGACCGCGCCCCTGCTCTCCTCGCTCGATTGAAGACCTCGCCCGGCGTGGTTGCCGCCGGCTGGACCGGCGGCACGTTCGACATGGAGCGCGTCATCCGCTTTCCGGCAGCGGAATGGCGCGACGACGGCAAGCTCAATCGCGATAAACTTGCCGCCGGCATCTCCGGTGTGCTCGAGAAAACGCTGGCGGCAAAGCCGGCATCGGCGACATGGAGCGACGATACCGGAAAACTGACGCTGACCTTCAAACGCCCGAGCGACGTCGCGCCGTCGCTGGCGCTCACCGATACGATTGAGGTGACCGCACTGGCCGGCCTCGACAAACCCGTCGGTTCCGATCACATGATGCTCTGGATCGGCAGCCCATCGACGACCACGGCGGACGAAGCCGCGGGTCCGAAGCTCAATCTGGTCGACCAGTCCGCCAGCGATGAAGAAGGCGGGGAGACCGACGACAGCGGTTCGGTGGACGCGCTCGCAAAACAGTTCAAGGCGCAGCGCTGGGACGCCGACAAATCAGCCTGGAAGTAACCAGTCATCGGCTTTTCCGTGGCACGGGATGAGTGGCGGCGCGGCTAACAACCAGGCGTGGCGATCTTGCAAGGCTGCCATTCCGTTGGAAAACGGCGCATTTGACATGGTCCCCCGCAACGGCAATGAACATATCAACATAGGAAAAAGGCTGCGGGATTTCTCAGTTGATGGCGCGCTATGACGTAGTGGTGATCGGTGCGGGCCTTGGCGGCCTGACAGCCGGCGCGATCCTGGCCCGCGATGGCCGGAAGGTTCTCGTCATCGAGCGCAGCAATTCGGTCGGGGGCGCCGCGTCGAGTTACAAGGTCGGCGATCTCTTCGTCGAGGGCTCGCTGCACGAAACGAGCGATCCTCGCAACCCCCGCGATCCCAAGCATGCCGTTTTGACGCGTGCCGGTATCCTCGATGCCGTGACGTGGTCGCCAAGCGACACGTTCTATGAAGTTCGCGGCGGTCCGATCGGATCGCCGCTCCGGTTGCCTGCGAGTTTTGACGGCGCGCGCGCGGCTTTGATCGCGCGTTTTCCGGATGCCCGCACCGGAATCGAACAGCTCATGCGTGAGATCGAACAGGGCCCGTCCGAATCGGAGCGCTCGATTGCGGTGATGCAGAAACTCGACAGCATTTTCGGCAGCAACGAAGCCGTCAAATGCGCCATCGCGGCCAATCTCGCCTGCTATCACGACGACCCGGCGACACTGCTGTGGTCGCATTTCGCGCTGGCACAGGGTCATTATCTTCGGACAGGTCCGTGCTTCGTCAAGGGTGGTTCGCAGCGGCTATCGAGCGCGCTCGCACGCGCGATCAAATCCGCCGGCAGCGACGCCGTGCTGCGCCGGACCGTCAGCAACATCTCGCGCGACATCGAAGGCGCCTATACGATCACCCATACCGCCAAGGACGGCGGCGATCCGCGAACCGTCGCGGCCACGCGCGTTATCAGCAACGCCGCACCCGAAGCGCTGGCATCGCTGCTGCCTGACGACGACGCTGTCCGGCTGCGCCATCACTACGCCACCATGACACCTTCGATCTCGCTGTTCGCGTTGACGCTTGGATTGTCCCGGCCGCCCCGCGAGGTCGGCTTCACCAGCTATTCGACACAGCTATTGCCGCCGTGGATGACCCGGCTTGCGGACTATCCGGGCGGCACCGCGCTGATGGCGGATGAACCCGGCGAGCGCATGCCGCCGATGGCCATGGCAGATTACAGCGCGATCGATTCGGGCGTCCCGGCCACGCCTTACGTCCTGTCGATCTTCGGTCCGGACCGGCTCTCGAACTGGGACAGTTCCGACATGGATCGATATCGCGACAAGCGCGCGCGATGGCAGGACGCGATCGTCCGCTATCTCGATGGATATTATCCCGGACTGGCCGGCGCAGTGACGGCCTCGTCGTTCAACACGGCCTTGTCGACCCGGCAATATCTCAACGCGCCGGAAGGCGCAGTTTACGGATTTGCGCCAACGCGCGCGCAGGCTGACGCTGCACGCTCGCCGCGGACGCCTATCGAGGGGATTTATCTGTCATCAGCCTACGCGAACGTTGGCGGCTATACCGGTGTCGTTGAGGCGGGAGCTGCGTGCGCAGACATGATCCTCAGCGAAAGCTAATCCAATGGACCGCACGTCAGTTTCCGACGCCGCGGGCCAAACACCGGAATCAAAACGCTAGTTGGTACTGATACGGAAACGGAGCGGGGTGGGACCGGTAAATGAGACCAGATCGCCCTGTCGCTTCCAGGTCGCGGCCGCCGTCAGTGCCGCAATCAGATCGTCATCGGCTTGCGCTTTCGCGGGAGGACAGGAGCGATCCTGCAACCCGCCGGCCGCGAAAATGACGGTGTTGCCGGCGACAGAGAACTGGCCCGTCCCGCTCTTGCACCACAACTCGAGTTTGACATCGCCGCTATCGCCGATTTCCAGCGACGGCACACGCCGCGAGCCCGGCAGCGGCTGTGCATCCAGGATCATCTCGAGGCCGAACGGAAATCCGTCCTGCGCCGATGCCGATGATGCATGCATGCTCCCGATGACGACCATGACGGCGGCGGCGCGATACCAAAATCCAACCTTTGAAGCCATCTGCCCTCGTTGATGCTGAACAATCCCGCGGCGTTTTACAGCGCGGACGTCATCACGTGAAGTACCGGATTTGTGACCGAAATTAGCCCGACCTGTCCAAACATTCATGCGGCACACATTGACCCGGCGCACGTGGACCGTAATCCTTGTCGACATCGCCAGTACCGAAGGTCTTCACGGTCGCCTCACTTCCTCGCGATCAAGACGGGCTGTGGGCCGCTGCACGATGGTCATGGTAGGGTCAGCTCAAATGACGCTGTCCAGACTTTCTCTGCTCCAGACTTGTCCGATCTAATCCAGACTTGCCCGCTCAAATAAGTAAGCCGCGTTCAAATATTGCGATTGTGACTTTAATTCGCTGCCGCAATTTTCCTCCCCACAAGCGATTTGCAGTTCTTCCCGGAGACATCGAACAGTGAACAAGCTCGGTACGACGCTGAAAACCGTATGGCGAATCGCCTCACCCTATTTTCGATCGGAGGACAAATGGGCAGGGCTCGGCCTCCTCGTCATCGTCATCGCCATCGAGCTCGGGACCGTGGCCATCGACGTACTTCTCAACCAGTGGCGCAATCGTTTCTACAATGCGCTTCAGGAACACAACTGGAACAGCTTCGTTTCCGAGGTAATCTATTTCAGCGTGGTCGTCGCCATCTTTATCGTCATCGCCGTCTATCAGCTCTACCTGAACCAGTGGCTGCAGATCCGCTGGCGCAACTGGATGACAAAGCGATACCTCGGCGAATGGCTGAGCAACGCCAATCACTACCGGATGCAGCTTGCCGGGGACGTCGCCGATAACCCGGACCAGCGCATCACCGACGACATCAAGATGTTCGTCGAGCAAACGCTTACGCTCGGTCTCGGCCTTCTGAATTCAGTCGTGACGCTGGTGTCGTTCATCGTGATCCTGTGGAGCCTGTCGGCCGCGGCACCGCTGCACCTGTTCGGTCACGAGTACAATATCCCCGGATATCTGGTGTGGGGCGCCCTGATCTACGCAGTTGTCGGCACGATCCTGACGCACCTGATCGGCAGACCACTGATCGGTCTCGACTTCCGCCAGCAACAATTCGAAGCTGACTTTCGCTTCAATCTGGTGCGCGTCCGGGAAAACTCGGAGCAGATTGCACTTTTGCACGGCGAGGCCGCCGAGCGCGAGCAGTTGACGGGGAAATTCGGACTGATCATCGACAACTGGATCGGGATCATGAAGCGGACCAAGAAGATCACCGCGTTTACCGCGAGCTACGGACAGGCGACCCAGATCATTCCCTACATTCTGGTCGCGCCCGCCTATTTCGCAAACAAGACCCAGCTCGGCGGCATGATGCAGGCGGCCTCGGCGTTCCTCAGCGTTCAGGGCGCGCTATCGTTTTTCGTCAGCGCGTACCGGCAACTTGCCCAATGGCAGTCGATCGTGATGCGGCTCGATGGATTTGAAGCCTCGATCGCGAAGGCCAAAGCATTGGGAGCGCACGCCGATGTTGTGAAGCTTTCACCCGCTGGCACCGATATCGCGCTGGACGACCTCCTGGTGCGGCTGCCGAACGGAAAGCCGCTGGTGTCGGCCGACGGGTTCAGTTTCCGCAACAAGGGCCGCACGCTGGTCACAGGTCCGTCCGGTTCGGGCAAGTCCACCTTGTTTCGCGCCATCGCCGGCATCTGGCCGTTCGCTTCGGGCTCGATCGCAATCCCCGCCAATGCGACGCTGATGATGCTGCCGCAGCGGCCTTATTTTCCCATCGGATCGCTTCAGGCCGCGGTCGCCTACCCGGCCGCGCCCGGCGTGTTCAACACGGAGCGGGTTGCCGCGGCCGTGACAGCGGTCGGACTGCCGGCCTTGGCATCGCGGCTCGACGAGGAAGGTCACTGGAACGGAACGCTGTCGCTCGGCGAACAGCAGCGGCTTGGCGTGGCCCGCGCGCTGCTGCTTGGCCCGGACTACCTCTTTCTCGACGAGGCCACCGCATCCCTCGACGAGCCGTCGGAAGCCGCGCTCTACCGTCTGATCGAAGAGAAACTGCCCGCAACGACCATCATATCGATCGGGCATCGCAGCACGCTCGAAGCCTTTCATCAGGACAAGGCCGTTGTGGAACAGGCTGGAGACCGGTTTGCGATTCGCGGCCTGAAGGAGCCTGCGGCTGCAAGCTGAAAACAAAAAGGGCGGCAGATTGGCTCTGCCGCCCTGCGGAAGTCCAGGTAAGAAAGACTTACTTGAGGTTGGTCATCGCGGTCAGGTCGGCCGAGAGCTTGGCGATGAAGGTCGAACCGCACCAGTTCGATCCGATGCCACCGGTGTTGATCGGGGTTGCATTTCCGGGCTGCGACGCAGTGAAGTCCGAGGTGAAGGCGTTGCAGTTACCTTTTGACAGATCGGTGTCGGAGTAGCGCAGATCCAGCGTGAATACCTTGTAGGTGAAGCCGATGCCGATATTCCAGGTGTTGTAGTCGGCATACTTGATGTTCGTGAGGGCCGGGAAGCCATTGCCGGCCCCTACCCCATAGAACGCATCAGACGTCCCCAGCCACTGGCGGCCGAACTCGCCCGACACGTACATGCCGATGCCGCTGCTGCCGAAAGTGGTGGCGGGCGCGGTATATTTGGCGGTGATCGAAGAATAGTTGCCCCAGGCGCCGGTGTTCAGGAAATTCGGCGAATACCACTCGTTCAGGCCGACCGCCCAGTTGTCGGTGATGGTGTAGTTCACCTTGGCGTAGCCTTCGAAGAAGCTGACGTCCCTTTTCATGACGTTGCCGTTCAGCAGGGCGATTGCACTGGTGTCGCCCGGACAAAGAGCGCCGAGACCGCCGGGTGCCGTATCCACGCACGTGCCGCCGGGATACAGGTAACCCCAGACGCCGAAGTCAAATGCGAACGCGCCGAAGGTCGGGCGGACACCGCCGTAGATATCGACCTCCGCCGCCGCACGGTTGGCAAAGGAGATGCTCTCGAACGACGAGCCGACGTAAAGCTGCAGGTCCTTGGTCACGTTGTAGCGGGGCTCGAAGTACGCGGTCACCGACGGCTTATGGTTCGACTGGGTTACGCCACGAAACACGTAGTCGTTCATGATGCCCGCACCGAAGGCGATATCCCACGGGTCGAACGCGACCGGTGGCGGCGCCTTGTAGGCTTTCACCGACATATCCGCCGCAAACGCCGCACTTGCCGTCATTGCTAGCGCCGCTGCTACCAAGACCACTTTCTTCATGACGATCCCCATCAGGTTAAGATCAGCCCGGTTTCGAAGGCCATGAAGGCGCGATGACCGGCTGCAACGAATTCGTTTTCGTTGCAGCAATCTGAGGTTCAACGTCGATACGGAGAAGCCGAAATGGCGAGCATTTGCTGCCTTTTTAGGCGTTCCAGCCTCTACAAAACGCGTTGTCCGCAAGTGTTGCAAAATATCATCACAAGATCTCGCGCGCGGATCTCGACAGATATCAGCAGCCTTCGACATCCCGAACGGGGCGGGTTGGCCGTGCGGACGAACCCGGCAACGTCGCCTTGGGCAGGCCTCGAACGAGCAAGTCTCAACTGAAAAGGGCCGCAGCGGTTATGCTGCGGCCCTCGGCTTACGAGGATTCTTTTCAGAGGCGTATCGCCCTTAGGTGCTCTCGCCTTCGGGACCGTGTGCGTGATCCGCCGCATGATCCGCATGACTATGGGCCGGTGCCGGTGCCGCCGCCTCGGGCATAGCCCAACTCGGTGCGGGAGCCGGCGCTGCGGGCTTCGGCGCGGCCGGTTTCGCTGCGGCCTTTTTCGCCGGGGCCGCTTGCGCTGGAGCCTTGCGCTTGGCCGCAACCTTCTTGGCGGATTTCTTTGGCGCGGATTTTTTCGCGGCCTTTTTCGAAGTCTTCTTGGCCGACTTCTTGGCCGATTTTTTCGCAGCCTTCTTCGCCGACTTCTTCTTTCCAGCCTTCTTCTTCGCCGCTACGACCTTTTTCTTGGCCTTCTTGCTCTTCGCCTTCTTGGATTTCTTAGCCATCGTGGTCCTCCTCCTGTTGCCGCCGATCCGTAGGTCATCGAACGCTTCCGGCGGTCCGCGCATTGCAGGGAACGCCGTTCGATCAATTCAATCCTGGCCGGGAGCCGCCCGTCGCCCAATCGAGAAGTTCAATCGTGTGAACAACAGGGACTGACGTTCCACCGGCAATCTGAACCATGCACCCGATATTGCCGGCAGCGATCATGTCCGGCTTGACCGTTGCGATGTTGGCGACCTTTCGATCGCGCAGTCTGTTCGCAATGTCAGGCTGGAGAATGTTGTACGTTCCCGCCGAACCGCAACACAAATGACTCTCGGGCACATCTTTCACCACGAATCCATTCTTGGAAAGCAAATCTTTCGGAAGCTGCGTGATTTTCTGCCCATGCTGAAGTGAACAGGCGGAGTGATAGGCGATGACAAGATCGCTGCGGCCCTGCGGCACGGGCAGATCCAGGCTCGCGACATATTCGGTGATATCCTTGGCAAGCGCCGATATCGTCTCAGCCCGCGCCGCATAGTCGCGATCTTCCCGCAGCAAAAATCCATAATCCTTGATGACGGTGCCGCAGCCCGATGCCGTGACCAGGATCGCGTCGAGGCCGCCGCGGGCCATTTCGTTCGTCCACACCGAAATGTTGGCGCGCGCCCGCGCCAGCGCATCGGCATCGTCGCCCATATGATGCGTCAGCGCGCCGCAGCATTGCTCGTCGGCAACCAGCACGACCTCGATGCCATGGCGCGTCAGCAGGTTGATCGCGGCCTGGTTGATGCGCGGCGCCAGCACTTGTTGGGCGCAACCCTGCAACAGCGCAACGCGGCCACGCCTGGTTCCCGCCGCCGGAAACGCGGTGCCGGGGGCCGCACCGGGAGACGGCAGCGAGGCCGGAGCGAGCGCGAGCATCGCCTTGATTCTGCGGAAGAATGTCGGTGTCGTCGCACCCGGCGGCGAGGACGGCAGCAGCACTGCGAGGGGCCGGGCGAGACGCGCCAGGATCATGCTGAGGCGAAACAGTTTCGGCCGCGGCAGCACGAAAGCCAAGACCGCGCGAAGCAGCCGCTCGGGAAGCGGCCGCACATACTCCTTCTCGACCTTGACCCGTGCCTGATCGACCAGGTGCATGTAGTTCACACCGGATGGGCAGGTCGTCATGCAAGCCAGACACGACAGGCAACGGTCGATGTGTTTCACGACCTCGGCGGTCGGCGGCTTGTCCTTCTCCAGCATCTCCTTGATCAGATAAATCCGGCCTCGCGGACTGTCGAGTTCGTCGCCCAGCAGCACATAGGTCGGGCAGGTGGCGGTGCAGAATCCGCAATGCACGCATTTGCGCAGAATCTTGTCGGCTTCGGCGATATCCGGATCGGCCAGTTGGGCGAGCGTGAATTCGGTCTTCATGTCGGGGACGTCCGCTTCAGCCTGCCGCGATTGAGAATGCTTTTTGGGTCGAAACTCTGCCGGACGCGCTCGGCCAGGGCAGCAACGCCGCTCTGCTGCGGCTGGAAGACATCGACCGAGCGTCGCACCGCCTCGGAGGCCCGCAGCAGCGTGGCGTGGCCGCCGATCGCGGCAAGCCGCTGGCGCAGCAGCGCCGCGTGAGCGCCGGCGGACGGCGGCAGTGCCGCCCAGATCAAGCCGCCGCCCCAGTCGTAGATCACCTCGCCGCCGGTATCGCGCGCCAGCGCCTGCCCGAATGCGCCGCCGGACGCCGGCGGGCAGACGATCCGCCATACCGGCCACGCGCCCAGCGCGCCGCTCGCCGCGAATGGCGTGACATCGCGAACGGCGCGCCACAGCGCAGCCGATTGTTCGTCCCCGACCAGTTCGGCTGTCCCGAACGGCTTCAGGAGCGCGGCCAGCGAAGCCGCACGATGTGCTGCCGACGCCGTGATTCCTTCCAGCCGCAACAGGGTCACGGCCTGCCCCGCCGATCCCAAACCCGCCAGCGCGCCCTCCGCCGACCTGAACGCTGAGTTCGGCACATGCGCCGCCCCGGACACGTCATAGGGCGACCCCAGGGCAGCCGTCATCGCCCTGACGGCGGCGATATCGTCGAGCCCGCGCAGCACCAGCGTGCGCTCGGCCTCGGCCTTGGGCATCACCTTCAGCGTCACCTCGGTCATGACCGCGAGCGTGCCCCACGATCCCGCCAGCAGTTTGCAGAGGTCGTAGCCGGTGACGTTCTTCACCACCCTGCCGCCGGCCTTGAAGCTGTCGCCGAAACCCGAGACCGCATGCGCGCCGAGCAGATGGTCGCGTGCACCGCCGGCCTTGATGCGGCGCGGACCTGCCAGACCCGCTCCGATCATCCCGCCAATCGTGCCTCGCCCGGCCGCCGTTCCCAGAAGAACCGAGGTGTCCACCGGCTCGAACGCGAATTCCTGGTTTTTCGAGTCGATCAGCGACACCACGTCCGGGAGCGGCGCACCGGCCTGCACCGTGATGATGAGTTCATTAGGCTCATAGGATGTGATCGCGTTCAGCGCCGAGACCTCGAGCACGGCGTTGGTCGCCATGGTGTGGCCGACCGATCGCTTGCTGCCGTGGCCGACGATTTCCAGCGGTTGCTCGCCGGCGATGGCGGCGCGCACGGCGGCCTCGACATCGGCAGGATCGCGTATTTTCAGGACATCCACGGTGACAAAACCCAATCCACAAACTTCCACTGAACGCAACGAGCAGTAGCGCCACGCGTGCAATTGCACAACACATCCGCGCCGGCCCGCGGCATTGAAACTTCGGCACGGCCGGACGACACTGGGCCAAAGGCGTCCCGGGAGAAAAAGCCGGGAGAGGGTCAGGATGAGGGGACGGACACGGAGTGACAGGGAGCGCCCCTCACCCGACCGTCTTCGAGGAGTTTATCATCGGGCCGGTTGCGCCGCGCCCGTTGGCTTCGGGAGAGGTGAAGGGACTGTCATGGCCGGAACAGGTCCGGGCATGACGACTCGCGTGCAACTACGGCTAATCCCGCTTGTAGCGATAATTGAAGCGGTCGCGCTCCCGGACGATGCGTCCCACGGTCGGCGCCGGGAAATGCACCGGCAGCAGCAGCGTGTCGGTATCGACAACCGAGGCGAAGAATTTCCGCCGTGAATCCGCCGACTGCTTCGGATCCCAGTCGACGGTCGCGGACCAGTCCGGCTCCAGACACTGGATGCTGTGATGCATCAGGTCGCCGGTGACGACCGCGCGCTGCCCGCGTGAAAAAATGTTCACGCAGCAATGGCAGGGGGAATGACCCGGCGTCGGCGTCAGCGTGATGGTGTCGTCGAGCGCATAGTCGTCATCGACCAGCAGTGCCTGCCCCGCTTCGACGATCGGCAGGCAGTTGTCGCGGAACACGGTGCCCGGCGGATTCTTGCCCTTCTTGTGCTCTTCTTCCCAGATGGCGTATTCGCGCTTGTGGAAGACGTATTTCGCGTTCGGGAATGCCGGCACCCAGCGGCCGTCGCGCAGGACCGTGTTCCAGCCGGTGTGGTCGATGTGCAGATGCGTGCAGAATACGTAATCGATCTGCTCGAAGGTTAAGCCCAGCGCATGGAATTCGTTGCGCCAGCGCTCCTTGCCGGGAAAATCGAACGGCGCCGGATGGCCCTTGTGCTCGCCGGTGCAGGTATCGACCAGAATGGTATAACGCGGCGTGCGCAACACGAAGGTCTGATAGGTGTTCATCGTCAGCCCGAGCGCGGTGTCGAACACCTCCGGCTCCATCACCGGCAGATAGCTTTTGAATACGGCCTCGTCGTAATTCAGGAAGAACTCATGCGGCTTCCGCCATGGCCCTTCGCGTTCGATCACCGCGTCGATGGTGATGTCGCCGATCCTGATCTGCTTCATGCGTTTTCTCCCGAACTTGCGGCGGCAAAACTAACGGCCGCGTGCGAAGCGTTCAAGCCGCCGCACTCTCCGTCATGACCGGGTTTATCCCGGCCATCCACGCTTCCCTGCTGAAGCTCACCAAGACGTGGATGCCCGGGTCAAGTCCGGGCATGACAACGTTGAGGGCACAAATGAACCAATCCGATCCAGCCGCGGTGCGCGATCAAAGAAGGAGGCGATGACTTTTCACGCGCGCGATTAGAATGCCTCGAAGAAAATCGCGCGCGTGATCGACGATCGAAATATCGCGCAACGAGAAAAACATTTTCGCCGCAACGGCTTTTCCAAATCAGTGAAAATTAGACCGTTTCCAGGGTGACAAATCCGAAATTTATTCCCCGCGTCTGAAAAAATAAAACAGTACGCGCGATCAAGGATCATGACGCAAGGAGACTCGCATGCTGTCGCATGAAGCAGCGCGATCGTTTCTGGGGGCGTCATCGTGATCAATGCCATTCATCGTTGGACCAGTGTTCACACCGCCGCGCGCACGGCTCTGTTGTCGGCGAGCGTCGTTGCGCTCAGCCTCGCGGCCGGTTCGGCCGAGACTCATGCGCAAACAGCGCAGGGAACCGGCGCCGCACCGCTGCCTCCGATCCAGATCACCGCGCCGGATGCCAAGCGCCGTTCGAACACCAAGCCCGCACGACAGGCCGAGCGCGGCACCTCGCGACGAAGAGCGCGCGCGGGGTCTCGGCCGGCGCAACCATCCAGGCCAGCGCCCACACCGGCCACCACGCAGGATGCCCGCACCGGCACGGTCGGCGTCTATGCCAACAGCACGTCGGTTGCGACCAAAAGCAACACCGCGCTGGTCAACATCCCGCAATCGCTGACCGTGGTGACGAAGGATTTTATCCGCGACCAGAACTATCAGAACCTCACCGACGTGACGCGCTACGTCCCTGGCGTCGCCGTGCATCAGGGCGAAGGCAATCGCGACGAGCTGGTGATCCGCGGCGTCGATTCCAGCGCCAACTTCTTCGTCAACGGGTTTCGCGACGACGTGCAGATCTTCCGCGATCTCTACAACACCCAAAGCATCGAGGTGCTGCGCGGGCCGAGCGCACTGACCTTCGGGCGCGGCTCAGGCGGCGGCCTCCTCAATCGTACCCTGAAGGAAGCCGACGGCCAGCGCATCTACGAAGCCAGCCTGCAAACCGGCTCGTCCGGCGATCGGCGCGTGACGCTCGACGCGGGACAAGCCGTCAACGAGAACGTCGCCGCGCGCTTCAACGCCTTCTACGAAGGCGCCGACGGCTTTCGCGACTTCAATCATCTCGAGCGTTACGGCGTCAATCCCACGGTAACGCTGACGCCTGACGACACCACCAAGGTCAAGCTCAGCTACGAATATTTCCACGACGAGCGTACCGCCGACCGCGGCAACCCTTCGCAATCGCTGCCGGGCGGCGTGACGCGCTTCAATCCGACCACGCCGTTCGCGCCGAACGGCGATCTTTCGGCGTTCTTCGGCAGCCCGAGCCTCAACGTCGCGCGCGCGGACGTCCAGACCGGCATGGCGGTGATCGAGCATGATTTCGAAAACGGGCTGACGGTGAAGAATGCGACGCTCGCGGCCCAGTATCTGAAGTTCTACCAGAACGTCTATCCCGGCAACGGGCCATTGGCCGGCGCGGTCAATCCGGCCGATACCTCGTTCAATCGCGCGGCGTACCAGCACACGACCAACCGCGACAACATCTTCAACCAGACCGACTTCACCTACAAGACGATGACCGGCCCGGTCGGGCATACCATCGGCTTCGGCACCGAGTTCGGCCGCCAGTCCGGCGTCGACATCCGCAACACCGGCCTGTTCCCGAACGGCACCAACACCATGACGGCCAATCCGTTCGATCCGACCTATTTCGGGCCGATCACCTTTGTCCATCACTTTACGGGTCTGAACGCGGATGGCGTCACCACGCCGGACTCCAACAGCCGCTACCAGCTCAATACGCAGTCCGCGTATGCCCGCGATACCATCGAGATCACACGCTGGCTGCAACTGATCGCAGGCGCGCGCTTCGATCGTTTCGATATGTCG
>JAFEFK010000838.1 GCA_018240625.1 Pseudomonadota bacterium | reverse complement strand
ATGATGAATCTCCGTTGGATTGGACATTGAATTCAAGTTCGGCATACCCGGCGCAGGGCCGGGTATGACGGGGCGATCGGTTGTTCGTCGGCAACCGCGCGTTATGCCGCGTCGACCAGCACGATTTCAGAGTCTTCCAGCGCGGTGATCTTCACCGTCGTCTCGTTGCTGATCGCGGCGCCGTCGCGGGCATTGACGCAGACGCCGTTGACATCGACCGCGCCCACGGCGGGAACGAGATAGAGGTTGCGCGTCTTGTCGGCCGCGTAGCTTGCGCTCTCGCCGGCTTTCAGCGTGGTGGCGAGCACGCGCGCGTCGGCACGGATCGGCAGCGCGTCGTTGTCGGACTTGAATCCGCTGGCGAGCGTGACGAGTTTTCCGGAACGGTCGCCTTTCGGAAAAGGTTTTGCGCCCCAGGCCGGCTGGCCGCCGTCGGTGGCCGGCTCGATCCAGATCTGGAACAGCGTGGTCTTCACCGGCTCGAGATTGTATTCGGAGTGGCGCACGCCGGAGCCCGCGCTCATCACCTGCACGTCGCCGGCTTCGGTGCGGCCCTTGTTGCCCATGCTGTCCTGATGGGTGATCGCACCTTCGCGGACGTAGGTGATGATCTCCATGTTGGCGTGGGGGTGCGCGGGGAAGCCGCTGTTCGGCGCGATCTCGTCGTCGTTCCACACCCGCAGGCTGCCGTGGCCCATGTTGGCGGGGTCGTAGTAGTTCGCGAACGAGAAGTGATGCTTGGCCTTCAGCCAGCCGTGGTCGGCGCCGCCGAGTTTGTTGAAGGGTCTGAGTTCAATCATGACCTGTCCTTTCCTTGATGGGATGAGCCGCGATGCGGCCTCGATTGACCCTTGGATATGTCCTCCCGCTTGAGTTATAAATAGAAACAATTGAAACTCATTGTTTCCAAAATATGACCCTTCGATGCAATGGAGGCCCGCATGGCAAAACTCCCGGATTTCCAGGCACTTGCGATCTTCGCCAAGGTGGTGGAACTGCGGTCCTTCGCGGCCGCTGCGGCGGAGCTGGCATTGTCCAAGGCGACGGTGTCCAAGGCCGTCAGCCGGCTCGAGGACCGGCTCGGCGCCAGCCTGTTCAACCGGACCTCGCGGCGGCTGGCGCTGACCGACGCCGGCAAAAACCTCTCGGAGCGTGCCGCGCGGCTGCTCGCGGATGGGGAGGCGGCGGAGAACGAAGCGCTGGCGCAGTCGGCGGTGCCGCGCGGCGTGGTGCGTCTCGCGGTTCCCATGTCGTTCGGCGTGAAGATGATCGCGCCGCTGCTGCCGGGATTTCTCGCGATGTATCCCGACGTCTCGATCGACCTGCATCTCAGCGACGCGATGGTGGATCTGATCGGAGAGGGTTTTGATGCCGGTTTGCGGATCGCCAGTTTGCCTGACTCGTCGCTGGTGGCGCGGCGGCTCTGTGCGATGCCGCGCTACACGGTCGCCTCACCGGCCTACTTGAAGAAATACGGCACGCCGACGCATCCGATGCATCTCGCCCAGCATCGGTGCTTCGGTTACGCCTACCTCTCGACGCCCGCCGTCTGGCACTACACCAATGCAAGCGGCGAGCAGGCGACGGTGCGTCCGTCGGGCCAACTGCGCGTCAACAACGGTGAGGCCGTGCTGCCGTCGTTGCTGGCGGGGCTCGGGATTGCGGACCTGCCGGATTTCATCATCGGCGACGCGATCGCCGAGAAGAAGGTTCAGGTGATCCTGAAGGACTGGAAGCAGGTCGAAGGTGCGGTGCATCTGGTGATGCCGCCGGGCGGTCCGCGCCCCGCGCGCGTCGAGGTGCTGATCGATTATCTGGCAACGCAGCTCGCGCAGGCGAAGCGGCTGTCGGCGTAGTTCAGCGCATATTGTGCAGAGCGACAAGGAGTATGCAGGCGGCGAGCATGCTCACGACGGCCACAAGAAATTTTAGGAGAAGAGACGTCGGGATCGGGCGCTGTTCATTGAAGGACAGCCAGTTCCGGATAAACCGCCGCGGTCCGTCGTCCTGATCACGGCCATTCATCGTCTGCTCCGCCGCCGCCAGTTCCCGAGGACCTCACATGTTGTTGCCCGAAATGAACCTTCCTGTCGCCCCAGTAGTTTCTGATGCTGCGGCTTCCTAAGATGGGAATCAGGAGGTGCCCCATGCGTCCATGCAAGTTCGCTATCGGCCTTTCGCTGTTCGCCGGATGCGCCACTCTAACAAGTGCTGCTGCCAATGCGGAGGAATATCGCGGCACGTTCGCACAACAGATGGCTTGCACGCCGGATGTGATGAGGCTGTGCGGAAGCGCCATCCCCGATGTCACCCGTATTGTTGCATGCCTTCGCCAGAACGAAACACAGCTCGGCACGTCCTGTCGCGCGGTGTTTGAATCGAATGCGGAGGCAACGCCGAGCGATCTCGCGGCGAGGCCTCAGACGCCGGGGGCAGCTCCGGGTGCGGTCAATCCGCCGGCGCGCTAACCGGCAACGTCTGGCACACGTCGACCCATTCGCCCGCAACGAGTTCGGCCATGCGTGCGGGTGAAATGCGCACGGCGCTGTTAATCGAGCCCGCCGCGGGCACGACCTCGTCGAATGCTTTTAGCGATACGTCGCAATAGACGGGTAATGAGGTTTTCAATCCGAACGGACAGACGCCGCCGACCTCGTGGCCGGTGATCTCGGCCACCTCGTCGACGCCGAGCATTTTCGGCTTGGCGCCGAACAATGCCTTGACCTTCTTGTTGTCCATTCGTGCGGTGCCCGCCGCGACGATCAAGACCACGCGATCGCTGACCCGCAACGACAGGGTTTTGGCGATCCGCGCCGGTTCGACGCCGTGGGCTTCGGCGGCCAGCGCAACGGTGGCGGAACTCTTGTCGGATTCAATGACGGCAATGTCGGGGGCCTTTTCCGCGAAAAATGCGCGGACCGATTCGAGGCTCATGTCGTTATCCAGGAGAGAAGTCAGGCGGAAAGCCAGGCAGGAAGGAGGCAACATGCCGAAGCGGGCCACGACACGCAAGTCAACTCGCCAAACAAAAGCACCGGCGCGGAAGCGATCGTCGGCGCGGCGGAAGAAGCCGGTCAGGAAATGGTCCGGCCGTGTCACCGCGACAAGCGATGCGCTCGATCTCAAGCACGATGTTTTCAAGCAGCGCAGCGCGGGCGCCATTGCGCGGTCGTTGAAGCGGTCAGCAGAGCGCAGCCACCGCCGCAAGAGCGACCCCTATCGCTCGGCCATGTCGATGCTGGTATTTTACATCAATCGCGCCGGCAAGAACCTGTCCGCGCCGCGGCGCCGGACGCTCGAAGCTGCCAAGGGTGAACTCCGCAGGGCTTTTGGCCGCGATTGACGCGCTTCATGCGCCTGCGAGCTTCGGTAAATCCGTCAGCGCGCCGATGCGATGGTCGGGCTGAAGGCCCATCTCGTCCATCTGCATGCGGATCGCCTTGAACATCGTCAAGGGCGCGACGACGTCGCTCTTTTGGCAGAGCTGCGCCATCGCTTCCGGCGTGACGCGTTCGATCCATGCCACATTCAGGCCAAACGCCTTGGCGCCGATCGCATCCCATGGATTGGACGAAACGAACAGCACCTCATTTGGCGTCACGCCGAGCTGCTCTTCGATCAGGGTGTAGGCTTGCGGACTCGGCTTGAAGATGCGCTTGGTATCGATGCTGATGGTGGCATCGAGCACGGCATCGAGGCCGGTATTCTCAACCAGCGCGTTGAGCATGTCGGACGAGCCGTTCGACAGGATCGCGAGCTTGCGGCCTTTCAAGGCCGCGAGCGCCTGCCGCGCGTCGGGGTAGAGATCGAGATGGACGTACTTGTCCATGATGCGGTCGAAGATCGCGGCATCGTATTTCAGGCCGAGAATCCTGAGCGTGTAGTTCAGCGACTCCCGCGTGATGACCGAAAAATCTTCGTAGCGGCCCATCAGCGAGCGCAGCCAGCTATATTCGAGCTGTTTGATCCGCCAGATCTGGGTGATCATGTCGCCGTGACCGGGAAATGCTTCGTCGGTGATCGCGGCGACCGATTGAACATCGTAGAGCGTGCCATAGGCATCGAACACAACGGCCTTGATTGTCATCAACTCACTCGCTTTTCGTTATTTGTTCCGCACGTGCGGTAGGAGGGTTTGCAGAATCCTTCAAGGCTTTTCACCGCCGGCGGAACGGAGAAAATCCCGAACCGCGACAATCGACTGCTCGGTGGCTTCCTTGTTGAACGCGAGGTGATGTCCGAAATACTGGATCGGCTTCGCCAGCTCCGGGATGTCGAAGGCGTGATAGGCACCCGGATAGATGACGAGCCGGATAGGCGGTCCGTTACTTCTGCTGCGCGAAATTCCCCAGTCGTCGCGGCCTTCCGCCATGGTGCGGCAGGCCTCCGCCGGGGTCCAATCGTCGCGGTCGCCGATCAGCACCAGTGTCGGCACCGTCATCACGCCTTTGAAGCCGGTGCAGAGCGGGTAGAAGGCAATCGCCGCGCGAAACTTGTGCTTCGACAGCCGTTCGATCAGGCCGCGTTCGGTCGATAACAGCGTGAGATACGCACCTTGCGAAAAACCCATCAGGGTGACATTCGCAGGATCGACGAACGGCTGCCGGATGAGGAAATTCAGGCCGCGATAGGCATCCGTGCCGATATCGGGAGGAGGGCCGTTCTCGCACGCATTTGTGATGCCACGTGGCCCGAAACTGTCGATGGTCAGCGTGACGTAGCCCCACGATGCAAGCCTGGCGCCCCATCGCTGGTCGAGTCCTTGTGCGTTGCCGTTGCAGCCGTGCAGGAGAATGACCGCCGGGGATCGGCCGCTGGTGCCTGGCCGCCTGAGATATCCGCGAAGCGTCAGCGGTCCCGCGCGCGCGGGCAGCCCTTCGAATTCGACGCGCGTCGGCGAAGGAATGCCAGCGGCGGCATGCACCACCGAACCGCCGCCCGATGAGAGCGCGGCGAGGGCAAGGAACGCGGCGATCCGGAATTGCGGCACGGCGAGCCTCCGGCTGCCGCACGGCGTGCATGTTGCCTGCCGGCGGGCCTGAAGAAGTTTCAGGCCGTGCCGTCACATGTTCAAGAGTTTTCGCGCGTTCGCCTTTAGCACCTTCGGCCGGATCTCGTCGCGGATCTCGAGTTTTGCGAAATCCGACATCCAGCGGTCCGGCATGATGACGGGCCAGTCCGAGCCGAACAGCATCTTGTCCTGCAAGATGCTGTTGATGTAGCGAACGAGAATCGGCGGAAAATATTTCGGCGACCAGCCGGAGAGGTCGATGTAGACGTTCGGCTTGTGGGTCGCCACCGACAGCGCTTCCTCCTGCCAGGGAAAGGACGGATGCGCGAGGATGATTTTGAGGTCGGGGAAATCCGCAGCCACGTCGTCCATGTACATCGGGTTGGAATATTTCAGCCGCATGCCCATGCCGCCGGGCATGCCGGAACCGACGCCGGTCTGCCCGGTGTGGAACAGCGCGATGGCGCCGCCGTCGTTGATCGCTTCATAGAGCGGATAGGCCATGCGGTCGTTGGCGTAGAAGCCCTGCATGGTCGGATGGAATTTGAATCCCTTGACGCCGTACTCCTCGATCAGCCGCCGCGCCTCGCGCACGCCGAGCTTGCCCTTGTGCGGATCGATGCTGACGAAGGGGATCAGCACGTCGGAATTTTCCGCGGCGATCTGGAGCATCTCGTCGTTGTTGTAGCGGCGGAAGCCGGTCTCGCGCTCGGCATCGACCGGGAAGATCACCGCGGCGATGTTCTTCGAGCGATAATAGGCGGCAGTTTCCTGCACGGTCGGCGGATGCTTGTGCGGCGACTTGAAGTAGTCCGCCATCTGCGCCTGGAAATCGTCATAGCCGTCGTCGGCATGGCTGCCGCAGGGCTCCTCGGCATGGGTATGAATGTCGATGGCCGCGACGTTATCGAGATCGGGAAACTTCCATTTGGTCATGATGACATCCGAAGGTGTGGGCAGAGCGCCGTCCCAAATTGATTATACTATATAACGAATTTGGCAAGGCCGGGAAATCGGGTCCGGGGGATGCACCGCTCTCGAAATGGTCGCCGGAAGCCTGCCTTGGGTTTGCCGCAAGACGAAATTTGCGCCGGTATTGTCAGCCGCCGGGTTCTGGGGTTCGCTTGCGCTCAAGCAAAAACATGGGAGGGGCCGATGGCGCAGGCGCAAGCCTTTGAAACCGACTTCTGGAAGGACGCCAACCTGCGCAAGATGTGGGACGACATCGTTCCCGGCGAGCCGCGCAAGACGCTTCCCTATGTCCTGACGCAGGACGCCATCGCGCTCTACTGCAAGTCGGTCGGCGAAACCCATCCGCTCTATTTTGACGAGGCCTATGCGAAGATCACGCGCTACGGCGGGCTGATCGCGCCGCCCTCGATCCATATCCTCTTGATGTTCTCCTGCACGCCGGCGGACGACTGGATGCGCAGCCCCGGCACCGTCAACGCCGGGCAATCCTGGAGTTACAACATTCCGGCACGGCCCAACGACACCATCACGTTGCAGGCCCGCGCGCTCGACAAGTTCATCAAGCGCGAGCGGCTGTTCGTGGTGCACGACAACGTCTTCTTCAACCAGCACGGCGAGGTGATCTGCTCCGGCCGCGGCTGGACCATCCGGCCGCAATAGAGCGAGGGTCGACAGATGACGACAACGTTCGAAAACCTGAAGGCCGGCGATGCCATCGATGGACCGAGCTTCGCGGTCTCGCGGGAATCGATCCGGCTGTTCTGCGATGCCTCGCTCGACTACAATCCGCTGCACCTCGACGACGATTACATGAAGGGCAGTTTCGGCAAGACCCATTTCGGCGGGATCATCATGCACGGCATGAACAACTTTGGCTTGATCTCCCGCATGATCACCGACTGGGCCTATCCCGCAGGCGCCATCCACCGCCGCCTTGAAACGCGGTGGGTCAAGCCGGTGAAACCCGGCGTCACCATTCAGCCGGTGGGAGTCATCAAATCGAAGCAGGAAACCGCGAAATCCCGCTGGGTCCTGATCGACGTGCTGGTGCGGAATCAGGACGGCGACAAGGTCGCGACCGGCGAGGCAATGGTGGAGTTCCCGTAAGGCGCGGTGCGAGCCGGAGTGGGCACCTTGAGCCGAACTTGCATGCATTTCCGCTGAACCGGTCTCGAATCGCGCGGCTAGCGAGTTAAAACAATCCGCAAATGCCTTGTTTGGATTGACATTCCCGGTCGCGATGGCTTAGAAACCGCGCGTCCCGGGCGGCTTGGCTGCAAGCCGGGTTAAAGCCCATTTTGCTGTTTTCGGCCTGTCGCACACGGCCTTTGGAAGATCAGGAACGTCCCATGAAGGTCCGTAACTCGCTGAAATCGCTGCGCGCGCGCCATCGCGACAACCGTCTGGTCCGCCGCAAGGGCCGGGTTTATGTGATCAACAAGACCCAGCGCCGCTTCAAGGCCCGTCAGGGCTGATTTTAGGCCCGCGCACAAGCCTTAATCTATCACGGCTCTTTGACGCGCCGCTCGCTTTGCGGCGTGTTTCGTTGCGTCTAGACTTGGACGATGCGACAGAGATTCCCCGCCATCAGCCGGTTGTGTTCCGGATTTCTGCTTACGGCCGTTGTCGCCGTCATTCCGGTAGCTGTCATGGCCCAGGCGCCGCCGCGGATAGCTCCTCCTGAGACCACTCAGCCAAAGAAGCTGCCGCAGCCGCCGTCGCAGTTGCCGCGGATCCCCAAGGATCAAATCCGCGGACTCGACTTTCTGTTCGGCGCCCTCAAAGCAGCGCCGGATGACGAAAGCGCAAAACACGTCGAGGCGAGAATCTGGGCGCTGTGGAGCCAGACCTCCAGCGATACCACCGCGCTTCTGATGCAGCGTTCCAAAGTCGCGATGGATGCGAAACAGTTCGACGTCGCGCTGAAATTGCTGGACGCAGTGGTGAAGTTGCATCCCGAATATATCGAGGCATGGAATCGGCGCGCGACGCTGCACTACATCCAGAACGACTACCAGCGATCGCTTGAGGACATTGAGCAGGTGCTGGTCCGCGAACCGCGCCACTTCGCCGCGCTGGCCGAACTCGGTATCATCATGCAGGAACTCGGCGACGACAAACGCGCGCTCGATGCCTTCCGCAAGGCGCTCGCGATCAACCCTCACCTTGAGAACGTGGCTGACCAGGTCAAGATCCTGACCGAAAAGGTCGAGGGACGCGACATCTGATCGGGAAAAGCGGGCAGCATTGCCGCGCCGGCAAGAGTCCGGCTGGCCAGGTCGGCGCGCAGATTTATGCGAATTAACCAAGATCATCGTTGCGGCATTGTGGCGCGAAACAATTCTGGCTAACGCGGGTTGTGTTTGTCGTGCCACGAGAGCGGAGCGAGACGATGAAGTCTCTGATGCTTGCCTTGATTGTGACCTGCGCTGCGGAGACCGTGTGCTTCGCTGATGGCTCGTTCTGGGTTGTCGGCAACCGCGCCACCAGCAAATGCGACATCGTCACCAGCAATCCGGTGATCAATGGCGATATCTGGTTTAGCGACGGTCCGTACAAATCGCTCGACGACGCGAAGCTTGCCCGATCGACGATCAGCGCGTGCCCGAAAGAGCCGGGCTGAAACGGCTGAGGTCACGATCGCTGATATTTGCCTAATGCAAGGTGCTATCTTTGCGCGCCGCCGCATAAAGACGCTGCAACTCACCCTCCAGCCGCTCGTTGACCATCAGGAGTGCCTTCAGCGCGCCGCGAATATCGCCGTCGCATGACGCCACGATCTCGTCGATCACGGCGTCGCCTGCTTCAAAGTTCATGTGAAATTCTCCGTTCATGCCAGCTCACTTTCTGCCGCGATCATGAATAATTTTTGTACGCCGGTTTGTGTTCCTGTGGATAATGTGGATAACAACCCCGCCGGGTCGGAGAATTGAGCCGGGCCTGCCTAAATCCCGGCCGGATGTGGGATGTCCGATCCCCCGTTGCGGCGCGAAACCACCGACGCATTCGTCCGTATCTCATTCGTGCAAGGCGCCTTTCGGATTTTTTCCATGACCGTTGTCGGTATTGCAGCAGTGCTGGCCGGTCTGGCGCTGATCACGCAGGCGGGAGTGCTTGTTTTCAATTACATGCATCCTGCGACGGGCGACATGATCGACGTTGCCGGGGCGCGACTTCACGTCGTGGATATCGGGCCGCACGATAGCGCTAAACCGCCGATCGTGATGATTCATGGCGCCAGCTCAAATCTTGAAACGATGCGGCTGCCGCTCGGAGACATTCTGGCAAAAGACCACCGCGTCATCCTGATCGACCGGCCCGGCCATGGCTGGAGCAGCCGTGACCGGCTCTCGGATTCAACGCCGGCGATTCAGGGCCGCATGATCGACGAGGCGCTGGCGAAACTCGGCGTGACCCATGCGATACTTGTGGTGCATTCCTGGGCCGGCGCCCTCGGCGCGCTGATGGCGCTGAATTATCCGGAGCGCATTGCGGGCCTCGTGACGCTGGCCGGGGTAACCTATCCATGGCCGGGCGGAGTTGGCACCTACAACAAGGTCGTCACTACGCCGGTGATCGGGCCGCTGCTGGCTTACACCATCACGCTGCCGCTGGGGTTGTTTCTCGTGGAGCCGGGTACGCGCGGCGTGTTTCTGCCCCAGACCATGCCGCTGGATTACGTGAAGGACGCTGCGATCCCGCTGGTGCTGCGGCCGCGCGAATTTCTCGCGAATGCATGGGATCTGGTGACGCTTAAAGCCGCCGTGGCCGAGCAGGCGCCGCGTTACGCAACCATCAAGATGCCGGTGGTCGTCATGCACGGTGACGCGGACAAGACGGTGTCGCTGGATATCCATTCACGCCCGTTCGCAGCAGCGGTGCCCGGCGCGAAACTGGTCGTGCTGCCCGGCGTCGGACACATGGTGCAGAACGCTGTTCCGGATCTGGTCGTCCGCGAGATCGAGCGGATGGCAGCCGAGTTGCAAGCCGCGCCGAAAGCGGCGGCGCGCTGACGGCGCGCGCGCTTTCGTCACATTGTCGTTCTACGATCGGCTTTCATTTCCTGAAACCCACGGAGGTTGCGGCATGACCACCACTTTCGGATCGGCCAAATGGCAGGGCGGCATCAAGGACGGCAAGGGTGCGATCTCCACCAAGAGCGGCGCGCTCAAGGATTATCCTTACGGGTTCGCCAGCCGCTTCGAGGGTAAGCCGGGGTCCAATCCGGAAGAACTGATCGGGGCTGCGCATGCAGCGTGCTTCACGATGGCGCTATCGCTCATTCTCGGCGAAGCCAAATTGACGGCCGAGCAGATGGACACCAAGGCCGATGTGACGCTGGAAAAGCAGGGCGACGGTTTTGCGATCACGTCGGTTCACCTGACGTTGCAAGCGAAAATTCCCGG